>DATNPS010000277.1:0-23291 GCA_036703095.1 Crinalium sp.
GTGGGTTTGATGTTCAAACCACCGCTATCGAAGGTTAGCCCTTTGCCGACGATCGCCAGTTTGCGGCGGGGTGTGCCCTGCGGACGGTAGGTGAGATGGATGAACTTAGGCGGCAAATCCGACGCTTTCGCAACGCCCAGGAACGCACCCATACCAAGCTTTTCGCACTCGGCCTGTTCCAGGATTTCGATTTCTAAGCCATACTCTTTGGCGATCGCTTCTGCGGCTTCAGCCAGAGTGATCGGCGTAACCACGTTGGCCGGAGCCGACACCAGTTCCCGTGCCAAAATCACGCCCAACGCAATCTGCCGACCTTTGGTAATCGCAGCATCCTGATCGGGCAAACCGAGTAGATCGATCTGCTGAATCTGAGCAGCTTTGTCATCTTGATCGGACTTAAAGCGACTGTCTTGATGCAGGGTTAGCTCGACGCCTTCTGTAATCGCCTGAGCGGTTAACGCCGCATCTCCCCAAGCTGGCAAACTGAGGCCGATCGTTTTGCATTTTTCTCGCTTGGCTAACCGAATAGCGGTGGCTGTCGCCCGACGCAGCGTGTCTAGCGTTAGCGTTTCTTCTTTACCTAAACCGACTACAGCAATTTTGCGAACGGGGCTATTAGAACCCACACGGGTGATGGCACTGCTATCGGCCTTTCCCTTAAACTCAAATTCATTAATTAATTCTTGTAGGGTGCCCGATAGTTTCTGATCGAGTTCTGCCAAATCTCCGGTCAGCTCGACCGCATCCTCAAATAACCCAATCACCAGGCAATCTCCAGCCCACTCCAGACGGGACGTATCTGTTCCTCGAAGATCCATTGCTTCAGCGTTTTGATAGTGTCTTTAGTCCAGTATTGCTCAATTTGTAGAAGCTTGGTTTAGCATTTGGAAGTGATACTGACCCTCGATCCCTGATCCCCGATCTTCCCTTAAAGCCAATCATGCTGAAGCGGTACAAACGAGAATTATTCATCGCTACTGGTGCAGGAACGCTGGCGTTGGTGTTAGGCGCATCTGCCGCTACGCTGCATTCGTCAGGGGCTTTATTTGACTTGCCGCTGGTGGGAACATGGATGCGATCGCCCCATTCCTCCTCTCCACCCGACGCCTTAAATCTGGAACCAGATGCCTCTTCAACGGTATTACCGCTAGCAACTTTGCCGTCGGGCGAGCGGGCTGAGAAACTACAGGCAATCGCCAAAGATGCACCGTCTCTGGATCAAAACCGGGCACGCTATTTGCTCGCGATTGATCTAATCAACCAGAATCGGGGTGGAGCTGCGCTGCCATTGTTGCAAAAGCTAGAGCAGTCGTATCCAGTGCTGGCTCCATACATTTTGGTGAAACGGGCACAGGCATACACCGCTAGCAACCAGCCCCAGCAGGCCAACGCAACTTGGCAGCAGATCGTGCAGCAATATCCCGATCACCCCATTGCGGCAGAAGCTTTGTACGCGCTGGGTAAAACCAATCCGCAATATTGGGATCAGATTCTTCAAAACTTTCCGGCTCATCCCCACGCTATTGAGATTGCTGAGACTCGCTTAGCTCAAAATCCCAATCAGCCGACTCTCCTGTTGCTGCTGGCGAAACATGGACTGTACTTAAAAGATATTGATCTGGTGTTGGATCGGCTGGTCAATGACTATTCCGCTCAGCTCACGCCGGAGGATTGGGAGGCGATTGCCTTTGGCTATTGGGAAAATCAGCGCTATGGCAGCGCGGGTCGTGCCTATGGTCGTTCGCCCCAGACGCCCTTGAACATGTACCGCACGGGACGGGGTGCCCAACTGGGCAAACGTACCGAAGATGCGATCGCCGCTTACCAAACGCTGATTCAAACCTTTCCCGATGCTCCTGAAACCGGGTTGGCTTTAGTTCGATTGGGCAAACTGACGAAACCGACAGAGGCGATCGCTTATCTAGACCAGGCGATTAATCGGTTTCCCGATCGAGCCGCTGAAGCGCTGTTAGAACGGGCTAAAATCCTGGACGAATTGGGTAGCCCCCAGTCTGCCAGTCAGGCGAGACAATCGATCTTGACGCAATACAGCAAGTCCGATACAGCCGCAGAACTGCGCTGGACGCTGACGGAACAGCGGATGCAGGCCGGAGATTTTCAAAGTGCCTGGAATCTGGCTCAGCAGATTGTGAAGGAAAATCCAACCAGCGAATACGCGCCAGAGGCCGCCTTTTGGATTGGCAAATGGCAGCAGCAGGCCGGACGAACTCAGGAGGCGAAAACAGCGTTTGAGTATGTGTTGATGCACTATCCCGAATCCTACTATGCGTGGCGATCGGCGGTGTATTTGGGCTGGAATGTGGGGGATTTCACAACGGTTCGGCAAAATCTGCCGCAGGTGGTGAAACCCAGTCAGCGATCGCGCCTTCCTGCCGGGTCAGACACGCTGCGAGAACTGTATCAGTTGGGTCAGGATGCCGATGCCTGGGCACTGTGGCAAACAGAATTTAAGAACGTTCGACAGCCTACCGTCGCAGAACAGTTCACCGATGGCTTGATGCGCTTGGGCGTGGGCGACAATTTAGACGGAATTTTTATGCTGTCGAGCTTGTCGAATCGAGAATTGCCCAAGGAGAAGGAAGAGTATGCATCCCTGAAGCAACAAGCGGGGTATTGGCAATCGCTCTACCCGTTCCCATTCTTGAATTCGATCGAGCAATGGTCGCAGCAACGACAGCTTAATCCGCTATTAGTTACGGCTTTGATCCGTCAGGAGTCCCGATTTGAGCCGAAGATTCAATCTTCCGCTGGGGCGGTTGGGTTAATGCAGGTGATGCCCGACACAGCGGACTGGATTGCCGAGCAGATTAACCTGACTGATTTTGATTTGAATAAACCCGATGACAACCTGAAACTGGGAACCTGGTATCTGAACTACACGCACGAGGAATATAGCAATAATTCTCTCTTTGCCGTCGCAAGCTATAATGCTGGCCCTGGTAATGTTGCGGACTGGATCGATCGCTTTGGCTTTAGCGATCCAGATCTGTTTGTCGAACAAATTCCGTTTCCTGAAACCAAGGGCTATGTGGAATCGGTGTTTGCCAACTATTGGAATTATCTTCGCCTCTACAATCCCGAAGTGTCACAACAGTTAGCGCGCTATTCCCCTAATCACGCCACTGTTTCACAGAAACCGTAAATGAAGAAAGAGGTGCAGGAGCAACACCCCTACACCTCTTCCCGTAACACCGCCGTCGAGTTAGAAGCGATCGCCAAAGGTCGCAATGAACTGGCTGCCGCCGTTATCATTAATCGCAAATTCTAAACGGGCAAACCCAAACGGCGTTTGTGACTGTAGCCCGACGCCAAACCCCAAGCCGTCGCCCGGTTTATCGCGAACTTCAGCAGGTTCTCCAATCACATCATCCCCTGACCCTAAATCGGTCGCATAGTCCACAAACAGAGCACCCCGCAGATCCAGATCAGTATTAAAAATATTCAGGGAAGCGACTGGGAAGCGATACTCTGCCGTTGCTTGAAGGAAACTGGAACCTGTGCCAATACTGCCGCCTTTATAGCCGCGCACCGAACTGCTACCGCCCAAATTAAACCCTTCATACGGTGGAACATCCCCGAAAATAGTGCCGCCTTGCAGGTTGAGAACCAGCGTGCGGGGGCCTTCACTAAACCCAAATAAATTAAAGGGAACGTATTGCGTGTAGTTTGCAGCCAAGCGCGTGAACGCGATGCTGTCTGACCCCACAGTAAATCCCTGATCCAGACCGAGCCGGAGTCGATTGCCACTCGTGGTTAAAACTGGGGTGTCGCGATTATCAACGATCGCCGCGATACGGAAGGTCAGCAGGTCATCAATGCCATCGCTATCCACCGTTAACCGATTGCCAAATTCATCGAATGGCTCTAAATCAGAGGTAAACATGCCGTCCCGAACGGATACTCGCTGATACGAGAGGCCGATCGCAGAATCAACGTTGTCAGCAATCGGCAAGAAATATTCGACCCCACCTCCTAATCGATGAACCCAGGGCGTGTTGCCGTTGGGCAGATCGACATCGCGATCGCCCCCGCGAAAGCTGGGCACCCAGGAGCGCTGGTTAAAGATGTTGATGCCAAAACCACGACGGGGATCTTGAGTCGCGTTTAAGTACTCAAAGTCGAAGGCCAAAATATGTTCGCCACCTTCCACCACAAAGTTGACCGAGTTGTTGCCTCCCAGCAGTTGATTAACGCTAACCAGCCCTGCAATGCCAGCTGAGACGTCGGGTAGGCTAACGGTTCTGGCCCGAGCCGATCCCAGTAACGCCGTTGGCACGGGCAACCCTGACTCAAACCGAATGCGAAACGACTTGCGGCTGGCGACGTCGTAAGACTGAGCTGTTTGCCATTGCGCTAGCAGATGCGGATCGTCTGAGACGGCAGGTTCTATTGGAGTGGTTGAGAATGCTTCACTCAACGAGTCGTTGGAAGGAGAGGGGCGATCGCCCAGCAGATCATCCGCTTGAGTAGACATCGGCTCTATCTCATTATTAGGACGATCGGATAGCTCAGTGTCAGCAATAGGTTGAACGTTTTCTTCTGCCTGAATTGTGGTCTCATCGGCGGCCTCAGAAGCAGGTATCACCGCTGGCTCTCCTGAAGCCTCTGCTAGGTCTGTCGGATTGCTTGTGATAGAAGGCTCTGGAGAGGGGGCGATTGCTGTAGAATCTGAATTTGACAGGAAGGCTGGCTCTAGCGTCTGACTCCAACCCGGTTTAGCAAGCAGCAAACTAAACGCGCTGCCTAACGCCAGGACTAGAGCAAACAGGAAACGAGGTGAACGACGTAACGCCTGCATTCTATATTCTCCTCAAGGTCAGGGGATGAGCTGTTCTGGAAACGAGAGTGCTAAAAAGATTTAGCCATAGAATGCCTTAAAAAATCCAACTTGCAAGGATTTTAGGGGAAATTATTCAACTTCCGGAGGATAGAGTCCTTGAAGATATAGTTTTTGCAATTTTTCGATGAATTAAGGAACTTTAGCGACCTAAACGTTATCAACTTCTTTTTCCCAGCCGCTCTGAGTTACTGGGCTTTAGATCAATTATTCTTACCGCGCCGCGAAACGCTCTCTCAGAGAGCGTTTCGCGGCGCGGATCTTTTCGCGCGCGTTGTCGGCTAAACTCCAGTGAGTTAACGTGAACGTGAATTCGATAGCGCCATTTCACCCGCCCGTCGGGCGGGTGAAATGGCGCAAAATGGTGCCCCGCGCGTCGCGCGGGGCACCATTTTGTGCATTCGTCGAATTCACGTTAACGTGAATTCGATAGTCTAGAACAGGTAGCGCAAATTAAGGGTTTGAAACTTCAGCGGTTGGTGCAGCCAGAGGACTGATCTCACCTGCCTGACAATCTCGCAGCCACAAACGAATTGCCTGGGCGATCGCCCCCTCACTGCTATCTTCAGGCGGTGACGGAGGCTGATTGACCGTTTGATAGCCACCCAGACGCGAAAACAGCAGCGCTAATTGCCAACCAGCTTGTGTTTCCGTCAGAAACAGCCAGTGATAATTCTGCATTTGCACGACGCTGTTGCCAGAATATTGGCGTTCTAGTGTTGTAAAAAATACCTGCTTAGGATCGCCTTCTCTAGAAGTTGAATGATATTGCCCTGGCCCTAGACTCAGCGGTTCGTATTCTGGATTCCCCGCAACCAGGATGTAATTAGCGGCAACCTCGGTGCGCCCCCGCACGCGCGATCGCTGAATCACGCGGTTTGTATAAGCGGGCAAATCGCGCAGCATCAGCGGCATCAGCTCGTCCAGCGGTTCAGGACAGCGATGCCTGGAACGGATGGTTTCTGGTCGAGTAGGACTGTCGGATGCGGTTGAGGCATGTTGAGCGGCGATCGCCCCTTCCCCATTCAGCATCCAGCCGCACACGCTCATCCAACCGATGCCAAGACATACTCCCCACCGTTGCAGCATGGTGTCTCCTGAAGTTAAGCGATCTCCGCTAATTCATCACAAATTCGCTCAAACGCTGCGACTGGGTCAGGCGCAGCCGTAATCGGTCGGCCAATCACCAGGTAGCTTGCCCCAGCTTTCAGAGCGGCGGCTGGCGTCATCGCTCGTTTCTGATCACCAGCCTCAGCCCAAGTCGGACGTACTCCCGGACACACCAGCAGAAAATCATCGCCACAGGCTCGACGCAGCGACTCGGCCTCCTGCGGTGAGCAAACCACCCCAGGCAGACCGCTTTCCTTGGCTAGAAGCGCCATTTGGAGGACGTAATCGGGTAGCTCTAATGGAATTTTCAGTTCAAAGGCGAGCGATCGCGAATTCAAACTCGTCAATAGCGTCACCGCGATCAAATTCGGTACGGGCTGTCCGGCTGCTGCGGCTCCTTCTAACGCTGCTGCCTGAGCGGCTTTCAGGGCAGCCTGTCCTGCGGCAGCGTGAACTGTCACCAGATCCACTCCATATCGAGCCGCTGCACGACAGGCACCCGCCATCGTGTTGGGAATATCGTGAAACTTGAGGTCTAAAAAAATTCGCTTTTGCCGCTGCTTCAGGATGGTTAAAATTCCGCCACCCGTGCTCACAAATAGCTCTAACCCCACTTTCCAGAAGGTCGCTTGCGGAATTTGCTCTAGGAGGGCGATCGCCTCCTCTTCACTCGAAACGTCTAAGGGGATAATGATGCGGTCAGAAGGAAGCATGGGAATGGAGACAGAAGAGGGAGGGCAGGGTCAGGAGTCAGGAGTCAGGAGTCAGGAGTCAGGAGGGTTACGGGGTATGGGGTATAGGGTATGGGGTATGGGGTGTTTTGGCTTCCCCATCTCCCCCACCTTCCCCATCTCCCCCACCTTCCCCATCTCCCCTGTACCCTCTGGCTTAACTAACTAAACGGACAAAGCGATTCTTGCCAACCTGCAAGACTTTCCCGCTCAAATCAGCGGGGGTGTCGAAGGTGAGGTCAACGTTGTCAATGCGATCGCCATCCAACCGAACGGCTCCGCCCTGAATCTGGCGACGACCTTCACCGCTGGATTTACATAAACCGCTGGCGCTGAGGATGAAGAACAGCTTGGCGGGGAATTGGATATCCGCGACCGAGAATTCCGGTACGGCTTCCGCTTGCTTGGCATCGCCTTGAGTAAGTGTGAGAGCTGCTTTTTGGGCATTCAGAGCGGCCTCTTTGCCGTGATATTGAGTGGCCACCTCAAGGGCTAAGAGCTTTTGGCGATCGCGCGGATTTTCGGGTAATTCGTTCAGCGGCAGATTGGTCAGCAGTTCAAAGTACTGATTTACCAGCGCATCGGGAATTTTTTCTAACTTGGAGTACATCGCCAGTGCATCTTCCTTCAAGCCCACATAGTTGCCGAGGGACTTCGACATCTTCTGCACGCCATCCGTTCCCACCAGAATCGGCATCAGCAGACCAAACTGCGGTCGTTGGCCAAAATGCCGCTGGAGGTCGCGCCCGACCGCCAGGTTAAATTTTTGGTCCGTGCCGCCCAGTTCCACATCGGCTTCCAGCGCAACGGAGTCATAGCCCTGCATCAAGGGATAAAGAAATTCATGCAGAAAAATTGGATTTTCCTTCCGATACCGTTCTGCAAACCCTTCTTTAGCCAGCATTTGCCCTACAGTCATTTGCGCCAGCAGTTCCAGAATTTTGGCCAAATCCAGACCTGAAAGCCACTCCGAGTTGTAGCGAATTTCTAAACGTCCCGGTGTGTCAAAATCCAAAATTGGACGCACCTGTTCTAGATAGGTCTCAGCATTTTGCTTGACCTCAGCTTCGGTAAGCTGACGGCGAACTTCCGATTTGCCCGTCGGGTCGCCGATGCGGGCGGTAAAGTCACCAATCAAGAGTACCGCCGTATGGCCTGCATCCTGAAATGCTCGCAGCTTGCGGAAAACAATACTATGCCCCAGGTGAATCTCCGACCCGGTTGGGTCGATGCCAAACTTAATGCGCAGTGGCTTATCCGTTTTGGCGAGCCGCTGGCCTAAATTTTCATCTGGGTTTTGCGAGTCGGGCTGGTTGGGAAAAATCTCACTGGTGCCCCGATGCAGCCAGTCTAATGAGTCGTTTAAGTTTGATGGTTGATCCAAAGCCATACTTGGCACATATCTAGCTAAGTTCGCTACACTCACTGGATAAATATGAACTATTTATCATCTGAGTTGCCAAACTACTATAATTGCAAAACTTCAATCATAAAACCTGTGGTACCTACAAATATCAGCAATTGTCATGATGCAAATCGGTGGCGGTGCAGGCTTACCGCAGGTAAGGTTGCACTGCCATTGGTTGCGAGTTTAGCGCGTCCGTCGGGCACGCTAAACCCGAAATCGGTTTCAAAATGAGAATGGCTGATCAATAAATATCGTCTCATAGGCGACAAAACGGCCCGACCTGAATCTGTACCCTTCCTCAGGTTAGATAGAATCAACGGTTCATCCCTCTTATAGTCGATTAAGCTAATCTTGTGATCCGTCTTCACCTGCTGGGGCTACGCTTATAGTTCATTTTTAAGGAATTAAACCTGCTGTGTCGTCCAATACCGCCAGACAAAAGCAACCTCACAACCGGAAGCCCTCCCCCGGACAGCCGTCCCCTGCTAAATCGACCAAACAAAATCGAGCGTCTAAGCAGCAGACCGAAGAGATAGCTCCCGTTTTTCAATTTGTTCAAACAGTTGGCAAAGTCACCGCAGGGACAATTCTAGGCGTCACGATGCTGACCAGCTCGGTGATTGCGGGCGGGCTGGTCGGCCTGGCCATCAGCTTTCGCAATTTGCCCGATGTGCGAGTGTTGCGCAATTACATTCCAGCAGAAACGTCGTATGTGTATGACGTAAACGGTGTTCTACTCGACAGCATTCATGATGAAGTCAACCGCGAAGTGGTTGACCTAAACGATATTTCCCCCCACTTGAAGCGGGCCGTGATTGCGATCGAAGACAGCAACTTCTACGACCACCACGGCATTAATCCGATCAGTATTGGTCGGGCGTTGATCAGCAACCTGGAAGAAGGCCGAACGGTTGAGGGTGGCTCTACGCTAACGATGCAGTTGGTGAAGAACCTGTTTCTGACCCCAGAGCGATCGTTTAGCCGCAAAATTGCTGAAGCTGTTCTAGCCCTGCGCTTAGAGCAGATCTTCAATAAAAACCAGATTCTAGAGATGTATCTGAATCAGGTGTATTGGGGGCACAACACGTATGGCGTGCAAACGGCGGCTGAGAGCTATTTCAATAAACCTGCCTCCCAATTAACGCTAGCCGAGTCGGCCATGATGGCGGGGCTGATTCAGGCTCCCGAAGACTATAGCCCGTTTGTGAACTATCAACTGGCTCGTCAGCGACAGGCGACCGTGCTGGAACGAATGCGATCGCTCGGTTGGATCACCGCTCAGGAAGAAATGGCCGCGCGTCGCCAGCCGTTACGTTTGGGGCATGTTACGTCCTTTCAGGCCAGTCGTGCTCCCTACGTCACTGATGCAGTAATTCAGGAACTCAACGATCGCTTTGGTCAAGATGCCGTTCTTAAAGGCGGTATGCGCGTTCAGACAACAATCGACCTGAAGCTTCAGCGCACTGCTGAAGAGACTGTGCGACGTGAACATCGCGTCTTACTGCGTCGCGGTCTGAATGCCGATCAAATGGCTTTAGTGGCGGTTGATCCACGAACTCACTTTGTGAAGGCGATTGTCGGTGGGGTTGATTACAATCAGAGCCAATATAACCGGGCGATTCAAGCCTTCCGCCAGCCCGGCTCGGCCTTCAAGCCGTTTGTATATTACACGGCATTTGCCACAGGGCGCTTTTCACCCGATTCCATTGTGAATGACAGTCCGGTGAGCTATCCAGACGGATACAAGCTCTACACGCCGCAAAACTATGATGGTAGTTTCTATGGCCCCATCACCATTCGTCAGGCGTTAGAACAGTCTCGCAACGTACCTGCAATTCGGATTGGGCAATCGGTTGGCATCAATCGCGTTATTGAAGTCTGCCGCACCCTGGGCATCAGTAGCCCGATCGAACCCGTCACGTCTTTGCCTTTGGGAGCCGTCGATTTAACCCCGCTAGAAATGGCATCCGCATATGCTACCTTTGCTAGCGGCGGATGGCAATCCGATACCACCATGATCGTGCATGTGACGGATAGTACCGGGCAAGTTTTGCTCGACAATACCCCCCGTCCACAACTCGTCCTCGACCCCTGGGCGGTAGCATCCTTGAATAGCACCTTGAAAGGAGTGGTTGAGCGCGGTACTGGAACTGGGGCAAAAATCGATCGCCCTGCGGCTGGAAAAACAGGAACGACGTCATCAGAGCGGGATATCTGGTTCGTTGGCTATGTTCCTCAACTGGCCGTAGCCGTCTGGGTCGGCAATGATGACTATACGCCACTGGGCCATGGTGCAACGGGCGGTGGCTTTGTCGCTCCCGTGTGGCGCGATTTCATGCAGCAAGCGCTACAGGGAGTACCCGTAGAAGACTTCCCGCCACCCTCGCGATTCCCCAGACCACAGCAGTAACTAAAGGAAGGAAGATGATGAAATCATCTTCCTTCTCAAGTTTTACAGTTGTTTTTCAAGCTCAGCCTTCATGCGTTCCAGCGTCATGTGCATCTGGTCAAACATTTGCTGAGGGGTGACGCCAAATTGGTTAAGTTGAGTTTTCAGTTGTTCAACTGTCATTTGGGCCATGAAATCTTCGGATAGCTCAAACCGCTTCATAAAGACACGGTACCGATCCATCATGGCTTCCATTTGTTCAATGAAAAGCTTTTTGCCCTCGCGGTCAAACTTGCCGTAGTTGCCCCCGATCTGCATGAGGGATTGATAATCTTCAAATAACTGTTTGGCTTCTTGCTGAACAATTTCAGAATCAAAGAATCCCATTGTTTTATCGTTCCTGATGAACGCGATCGTGTGAATGAACCCCAGCCTTTGGGGAAATGGACGTGTATCTTAATGATCTTAATCTTAATGTAGGAGCGGCTCAGCCCAAAGTGCGGGAATTGCTACTTTTGCGGTGACGGTCTGCGGTGACGGGCAGGGTGTGGCGCTACACTCAACAATGTAAGAAAAGCAGATTTGAAGCCATTAAACGGGTTGGTTATGTTCAACGTATTAAATTCCCTGTTAGGTCGCCATCCAGAGCGAGTCAAAGCCAGCGTCGAGATTTACACCTGGCAAACCTGTCCTTACTGCATTCGCGCCAAACTGCTGCTGTGGTGGAAAGGCGTTCACTTTACTGAGTACAAAATTGACGGAAACGAAACGGCGCGATCGCAAATGGCAGAACGAGCCAACGGACGCCGTACCGTACCCCAGATTTTTGTGAACAATGAACACCTTGGCGGTTGCGATGATTTGTATCAGTTAGATCTGGAACGAAAACTAGATCCGTTGCTGGCCCAAGCACCTTCTTGAGGACGGATGCGATCGCATGTCCGATCTATCGTCTCCGTTCCCCATCCCACCTCCGCCGATTGACCACCCTGCTTACCTGACGCATCGCCAGTGGATGCTGCGAGCGATCGCCCTGGCACAATCTGCGGGTGAGGCTGGGGATGTTCCAGTCGGAGCTGTGATTGTGGGGCCTCAGGGTGATCTGATTGCTGAAGCAGAAAACCGTCGAGAGCGCGATCGCGACCCGACGGCTCACGCTGAGATCTTGGCTCTACGAACGGCTGGACAGCGGCTGCAAACCTGGCACTTAACCGACTGCACCCTGTACGTCACGTTGGAACCCTGCCCGATGTGCGCAGGTGCGATCGTTCACGCTCGCCTGGGCACGATCGTGTATGGAGTGGACGATCCGAAAACTGGTGCCGTTCGCACAGTGGCGAATGTGCCCGATAGCGCCTGCTCTAATCACCGCGTCACTGTCATTGGCGGCATTTTAGAGTCAACCTGCCGACAGCAGTTACAGTCCTGGTTTGAGCAGCGGCGACAGCAAAAGCGCACCTAAGGATTGCACTACGCCTCTGACTGTTAGCCCACGGACGGATATAACAATTTGCTGCCTATCAATAGAAGGATTCCTAAGACCTTCCTACCGCCAGAGGATTGAGATGTATATTTTTGTATACTGAAATCAGGTTTAAGGACAGCGTTAGAACTGTCCCAATGTAACAAGGTGGCAATAGTAAAGCCATTTATCTTGTACAAGTAGGGTTTTGAGAGCTTCTTCAAACCTCACACCGATCCTTCAGTGAAATGCACTATGGTTTCGTTTAACACTTTGAAAACCCCTTCGGAACACTTCCCGTTAATGCCTGTGGTGCCTCAGCGCGCAGCCTCGCATTCTTTGGAGAAGCATACTTTAGAGAAAAGTGTTTTAGCGACGGCGGTGCCTCAACAACCGGGTTCAGTGGAATCCCGCTTTTCACCGTGGTTGACTCCGTTAGCGTATCCACTGATTAGCTGGTTGGTTTTACCCTCCTACTTCAAGAAGATTGAAATTTCTGGACAGGAGAACCTGTTGACTCACGGGCCTGTAATTCTTGCACCCACCCATCGCTCTCGTTGGGATGCCCTTTTGGTGGGTTATGCGGCTGGACGCTGGGCGACAGGGCGCGACCTGCGCTTTATGGTGACCGCTGATGAGGTGAAAGGTTTGCAGGGGTGGTTTATTCGGCAGTTAGGCGGGTTTCCAGTAAATCCTAGACAGCCTGCGATCGCCAGTCTCCGTCACGGCGTTGAAATTTTACAATCCCAGCAACCTTTAGTGATCTTTCCTGAAGGTGCCATCTTCCGAGATGACCAGGTTCATACCCTCAAACCGGGCTTGGCTCGTTTGGCTCTGCAAGCAGAATCGATGCAACCTGGATTGGGCGTCAAAATCATTCCGATTCATCTCCACTACAGCCAACCCTTACCGGGCTGGAGAGATAGTGAAGCGACAGTTCGAATCGGTAGTCCGCTTGACGTTGCGCAGTATAAGCAAGGTGCAGCCAAGCAAAATGCACAAAAGCTCACAGCGGATCTGGAAGCCCGACTGAATCAATTAGGTTCCTAGATTTATGTGAATTCGGGCTGTGGGAATTATAGGAATTTAGATTTTAGCCATGACAGATAACCCCCGTAGAGACGTGCCATTGGCACGTCTCAAAACACGTAAATCGCGGCAATATTTCAAAACGATATTAGACCCCTAAATTAAGTTGCCAGCTTTTCAGTCTTCCTGTATTCAATCGAGCGAAATCCACCACTTGCAGCAGCCAGCGTCCGCCAGCCGATTGACCAATCAATCGCTTCAACAGGGGAGTCGTTTGCGGTGAATAGGTTTTTTGCAGCTGAGTTAACCGCCCCAAAATCCGACTTTGCAGCAAAATAATCTCGCCACTGGGAGCCAGCAGACTGATCTCCAAATCTCCCATAAAGCTGTGTTCAATATTGACGCTGATTTGAATATCTGAGATGCGTCCAGTGTCGTTAATCTGAATGGCGCTGAGCACGCCTTGAAAATTAAAGTCAGGGATATCAACGGCTGTTGCGTTTTGCTGCTGAATACGTCGCGCTGTGGTGGGTCTGCTGAGCCGCTGCTGAGCAGCCTGCACAGCCTTCATTGCGTTGACTTTACCGTATCCAAACCACTGTGAATGCCCGTTGGCATCATACGTGCCGCGACGGAATCCAAACTGTGGATCGGGGTCAGAATCAACGATCTTATCGGCGGTACCTTGCAGAATTTGTTTCACGTCTTTGGCGGTTAAGTTTGGATTTGCCGACAGCACCAGCGCTGCCACACCTGCCACTACGGGACAGGCGCTAGACGTACCGCCAAAATCGCTGGTAAAACTACCCGGATCGTACCCAGCCGCCCCCAAACGGTCGGTCGAAAAGACGCCTTTACCGACCAGTGTTTTCTTAATGGTAGGTGGCGTATTCACATACCCGGTTTCCTGAAGCCACATTCCTGGCATGGCGTTATTGCTGGGAGCACAAACCGACACATTGGCTCCCCAGTTGCTATAGGCTGCTTTTTTGTTCAGGCTGGTGCAGGCCGAAACGGCGATCACATCCGGGTGAACGGCAAAGCCACTGAGCCACGCTACGGCTCCAGACAGTGTATCCTGTGGCCATCCCTGCTCATTCACGGTGCCGTTTACAGGACGATTGGCGTTGCCCGCCGCAAAGACCACCACGCAGCCTTTGCCCCCACGCCCCTGAGTCGCGGCACGGTTGATCGCTGCTTTTTGCCGTAGCGTCAGAGAATAGTAAACCAGGCTTGGCCCCCAGCTACAGGAAATCACCCAGGCTCCCTGCTCTGTGGCCCAATTAAAAATTTGCTCGATCGCATTGTCGTCTAAAAAACCCGTGGTGCGAATGGGCATAAAGCTACAGCCAGGAGCAACTCCGACAATGCCGACGTTGTTTTCTTCGGCGATCGCCAATCCTGCACAGGACGTCCCGTGATTTTCCTGTGTCCCTTCTGGCAAGGGCAAGGCATTCACTTCTTTAAAGTTCTTGGGCGAGATCAGTTTCCCTTTGCCTTGGAAGTCTGGATGGTTCAAATCAAACCCGTCATCGGCTACGGCAACCACTACAGAACGGCTACCTCGCGTAATCTCCCAGGCCCCTTCGGCAAAGATATGTGAGCCAGCCGCCAGGTCTTGACCACCGCCGTTGTTGAGATACCATTGCTTCGGGTACTCCGGATCACGCGGACGATACAGCGATTGAGACTTGATCGCCACGTTCGGTTCAGCCGTCAGCACATCAGAGCGACGCATCAATTGATTAGCAATCTTAATAGGGTTGGACTGCGCCTGATCGGTGACGTGAAAGACAAAGGTATGGGGAATTCCGGCTACAGGTTGAAGGCTGCGCAAGCCTAATGAGGTAGCAATCGCCTCTGCTTGCTCCTGCTCTACCTGCGCTGCAAATTGAATCGTGACTTCATCGGTGAGATAGACAAAGGTATTGGGGCTATTTTGCAAGCGATAGACATGGCTGGCAAACGCCACCTGACTGGACGAGCGCGCCACCTGCATGGCCTGATCGAGTTGCGCTGGATCAATCTGAAGCTCAATCAATCCCATCGTGGGAATAGCATTGACCTCAAGCGCATGAATTTGCTGGGCTAGATCCTCCACAGACTGTCCCTCAACAGGCCGAATGGTGAAGCGATCGCCAGCTTTTTCCAAGGCCAGTTCTTCACCGCCGCGCTGTAAGATTAGCCCTTCTTGTTGAGGCGTCACGCCAGCGCTTTGAGGCAGATCAGTTTGAGGCGCATCAGAGGGATTGGGTGACAGTCCTGAATCAGTCATAGCTAGAGTCTCCAGGGTAGGCAAACAATGAAGATGAGGTCAAAACGCCAGCCATCAAGCCAGCAATATCTATCTCTTATGAATCAGCTGATTTACGCGTGTCATTCTATGGAACCTTTCCCGAAACCTCCCCGTCTGTAAAAGCTTCGAGCATCCTGAGCACTCTCACCCGGTGTTGAAGAAAGACTTAAACAGGGTGGAAGATGCAATGGTAATATACCCGAAGGTCAAATTTGCTCCAAATTTGTTTCGCTCGGTTTAGACTGACTTCTTTACTAGACATACGCAGAGTTTTTCATGGTATCTCCTGGAACGGTTCGCTTTATTTCCCTCACGTGCCTTGTGTCTCTGTCAACGGCAGCAGCTTTGACCCTCCTACCTGCTAAGGCAAGCCGCGCCCAGTCTACAAATGTAGACGATAGCACTCTTCAACAGCCTTCAAACGGTGACGACTTGCGGCCTCTGGCTCAAGATGGTAGCATCCTCAGCCTGCGAGGTGGACAGCGCTTGATGTCTGAAGCCACAACGGCTGTGTCTGCTCAGAACTACGAGCTGGCGGTTCAAAAGCTACAAGATGCTCGTCAGGTGTTCAATCAACTTTCCAACTTTTACCAGGAGCTAGCCTCTAGCTTCTCAGGTATTGACAACCGGATTGCCGATTCCCAGCGGCAGCAAGCGCTTCAGGCTGCTCAACTGCGCGATCAGGCAACTTATCAACTGGCCTTAGTGCATCGTGCTCAAAATAAACCTGAATTAGCAGTGCCGCTGCTGATTCAAATTATTCGCAGTCAGGAGCCGACCCGCGACTTGGGGCGTCAAGCCTATCGGCAGCTTTTTGAATTGGGATTTGTGGATTCTCCCTATCCGCGAGATGGTGCGCCGACATCTAATGCTCCTGCGGCTCCCCAAAGCAACTAAATCTTCACGTTTTAGAATTTCTGGCTGTCATCCTGCTAAATCCTCTTCTGAAGGGAATTTTGTGGTGTGGCAGCTTTGTTTTAGGCTGTTGGCTGTAACTTAGACTACGCTTGCTTCATAGCCAGCAGCCTAAAATTTTGTTCAATGTCCAATCCGGAAGGAAAGTGAAGTAGACTTAACTAGGAGTAAGTTCATCACTTGCTCGTTTTTTGGCGATCGCCCTTCCATTACGTAGTAGATAGTTCGTGCCAGAGGTTCATGAATGATTAGCCCCACTCAAGTTGAGTCAATGATTAAGGCAGCTATTCCTGATGCTCAGGTGCAAATTCAAGATCTGACAGGAGGCGGAGATCACTATCAGGTGCTGGTCGTGTCATCAGCATTTGAAGGAAAAGGTCTGGTGCAGCAACATCAGATTGTGTATGGAGCGGTTCGAGATGCCATGTCTACTGAGGCAATCCATGCCCTTTCTCTAAAAACCTATACGCCTCAGTCTTGGGCTGCGACAGGTCAGCCGTCCTAGTTACCAAATACAAATCTTTCATAATGGATGTAATGGAGGTGTAAAACACCTCTGCTACACACGACTCCAAACTCTAAAAATCTTATAGCGTTCGTCATGTCCTAACGGGCACTAAAATCCAAAAGGAGTGGGGGCTTCGCTCCCAGTCAGGGGGTTCCACCCCTGCACCTCGTTCTAATAGCGTTCGTCATGTCCTAACAGACATCGAAAACCAAGGGTGGTGGGCTTTGCTCCCAGTCATGGGTTCTGCCCCTGCACCCTGTCCCAATTCAAATGACTACGGCTATATTTTTTTAGAGAAACCTTGTTCAGCTATCGCGGTAAGCCCTATGACTCCTGAATTGAAAGAGCGGATCGACTCGATTGTTAATCAAAACAAAGTGGTTGTCTTTATGAAAGGCAACAAATTGATGCCTCAGTGCGGGTTCTCCAACAATGTCGTGCAAATCCTAAACATGTTGGGTGTTCCCTATGAGACGGTAGATGTTTTAGAAGATTACGACATCCGTCAAGGCATTAAAGAATATTCCAGTTGGCCGACCATTCCTCAGGTCTATATCAACGGCCAGTTCATCGGTGGCTCCGACATCATGATTGAGCTTTACCAGAAAGGTGAGCTTCAGCAAATGGTAGAAGTTGCTCTTGCGTCATAAGGCAACGTGACTTTGACGAATGCGCAAAAGGTACCCCACGCGTCGCGTAGGGTACCTTTTGCGCCATTTCAGCTACGCGTCGCGTAGCTGAAATGGCACATATTGAATTCGGGTTGTTGTAGACTCAACCCAAGAATTAGGGCGATCGCCAGTCTGCTGTCTACAATAAACTGAGCAGCATTCATCGTCACGATTCGGCTATTCCTTAAGATGACAGACACTATCCAAATTTCCCCCACCGCTTCTGCTCAGACGCAGATCCAGCTTCACTATCTCGTTGCTATGCCTCAGCCGGAGAACCATCTGTTTGAGGTGACTTTACAAGTAGACGGGTGGCAGGGAGACCATTTGGATTTAAAAATGCCCGTATGGACACCGGGTTCCTACCTGGTGCGGGAGTATTCCAGGCATCTTCAGGATTTCAAGGCAGAGGGAGAGCAACCCCTCCCCTGGCGGAAGCTTGGCAAAAATCATTGGCAGGTCGATACGCTGGGGGCCTCAACGGTGGCGATCGCCTATCGCGTTTTTGCCAATGAACTCACCGTTAGAACCAATCACCTCGATCCAACGCACGGTTACTTTAACCCTGCGGCCCTTTGCTTTTACATTCCAGAGTTTAAGCATCTCCCCATTTCGATTACCATTGAGCCGCCTCAGCCTGAATGGCAGGTTGTCACTCCGTTAGATCCCGTTGCAGGACAGGCGAATACCTTCACGGCGCAAGACTTTGACACGTTGGTAGACAGTCCATTTGAGATCGGCACACACCAACTGCATAGCTTCGACGTGTTGGGGAAATCCCATCAGTTCGCCATTTGGGGAAAGGGCAATTTTGACGCTGCTCAGGCGATTAAAGACATCCAAAAGATCATTCGAGTGGAAGCCGATTTGTTTGATGGACTTCCTTACGATCGCTATCTCTTTCTGCTGCACCTCTCGTCTCAGGGCTATGGTGGGCTGGAGCACAAGTCGTCCTGCACGCTGAACTATGCGCGGTTTGGCTTTCGATCGACTGATAAATACAACCACTTCATGCAGCTTGTGGCGCATGAGTTCTTTCACCTGTGGAACGTGAAGCGAATTCGTCCTAAAGCTCTAGAAATGTTTGACTATGATGGCGAGAACTATACGCCATCACTCTGGTTTAGTGAAGGAACCACCAGCTATTACGACCTGACCATTCCGCTTCGGGCAGGGATCTATGATGCTAAGTCCTTCCTCAAAAACCTCAGCAAAGAAATCACACGGTTTCTCAATACGGCGGGGCGTCGAGTCCAACCATTAAGCGAATCCAGTTTTGATGCGTGGATTAAACTCTATCGTCGAGATGCCAACAGCGATAATTCGCAAATGTCGTACTATCTCAAAGGCGAAATGGTATCGCTATTGCTCGATTTACTGATTCGCAAGCGGCATGGCAACAAACGATCGCTCGATAATGTGATGCGCCAAATGTGGCAGCAGTTTGGCAAGGATGAGGTTGGGTTTACGCCAGCCCAACTGCAAGAGGTGATTGAGTCGGTTGCCGAAGTGGATCTGAACAACTTCTTTAATCGCTATCTGGAAACGACTGAGGATTTACCGTTTGACGAATATCTGGCTCCATTTGGGCTACGGTTGGCGGCTGATGAGGTTGATGACAAACCTCCGTATCTGGGCGCTACCGTGAAATCAGAAAATGGACGGGAAGCCATTAAGTTTGTCGAAATCGGCTCTCCTGCCCAAAGAGGCGGCTTGGATGCGGGTGACGAACTGCTGGCGATCGATGGTTTGCGCGTAACGGCTGATCAGTTAAGCGATCGCCTCAAAGACTATCAACCGGGCGACACGATCCAGGTGAGCTTCTTCCATCAAGATGAACTGAAGACGAGTTCTGTCGTTTTAGCACCACCTCGACCGACTAGCTATCAAGTTGTCCCTGTGAAGAATCCCTCGCCGGAACAGGAGAAAAACTTTGCGGGTTGGTTGGGATGCGAGTTGACCTCTGTTTAACCTGACTTCGATGGTTTATAGCAAGCGAAGGGTTAGTTAGGACGGGGGCAGGGTTTCCCTGGCTAGGGGCGAAGCCCTCACCCCTTGTCCGAACTGTTTTAACGGTTGCGATAGATCGCCCACATCTGCTCGTAAGCCTGCTCTAACTCGCGGGTAAACTGTTTGGCGTTCCACAAGGGAGCCGTTTGGCGCGATCGCCATAGCTTCCAGTTGATCTGCCGACGCAGTTCTGCGTCATGTCCCAGTCGAATTCCCCATTCCACATACTCTTCATCCGTCCAGGCAATGCCTTCGGTGATACCTGCATTGACCATCATGGTGTAGCTATTGCGGGCCGCAAACTGTTGCCCCACCCGCGTCACCAGCGGAATCCCCATCCATAGTGTCTCTAGTGTCGTCGTCGCGCCGTTATAGGGGAACGTATCGAGAACCACATCGGCCAGCTTCAAGTTGGCGCGGTGATCTTCCTCGTAAGCTTCCTGTGGCAAAAATCTCAGGCGATCGCTCGTTACGCCCTCTTCTTCGGCCAACTGTAGGAAAAAGGCTTGTAGTCCCTGCTGGTCGCCTGATCCCTTAATTAAAAAGTAGCTATTGGGCACCGCTTGAATCACGCGCATTTGCATCCGGACTGTATCGGGATGACGTTTATACGCCGACTGCGCGCTCAGATAAACAATTGCATCGGTTGGAATTCCCAGTTGATCGCGTCGTAGCGTGGGCACACCAACCTCAAATCCATCGATCGCAATGTACGTTTGAGGCAATCGCCAAATGGTTTCAGAATAGTAATCTTGAGCATTCTCAGGCAACACATATGGATCGGCCAGGAAGTAATCGATCGCAGGCAACCCAGACGCATCTAACCCAAGCCATGTCACCTGAATCGGAGCAGGCTTGAGTGCCATCACACTACAGGTATAATCTGCTGTGATGCTGTCGAGATCAACCAGAATGTCGATCTTGTCTTGTTGAATCGCTTGGGCTATCCCTAAAGCATCGCCTTGAAAGCAGCAGGCGTGCGTTGCATTATCGGCAAACCAGCGCTGACTAAATGCATCGATGCGAGATTGATGATTGAAGTACGCGTATACGTCAAAGCGATCGCGATTAGAATGCTGAAATACCCAGCGCGACAGCCAACCTACTGAATGTCGCCATAAACAGCGCGACAAATATCCGATCCTGAGCTTGCGGTTAACGGCCTGCTTTCGATGGGTCTTGGAATAGGGTTGGTAGTCGTTAACGTGATGTTCGATAAACGTATGAACGCTGGTTTGATACAAACTAGAGAGCTGATTTTGGAGTGGTCGAACATCTGCGGGGCGATCGCCAAAGTACGGATAAAAGAATACAGGCGTACACATGATCGACGCATCCAGACACGCGCTGGGATTCACCTCATAGCTGTTGATAAAGGCTCGCAGTAAATCAGTCCCAGTTTGCAAGATTGTTTCAGCTTCCTGCCACTTGGCACCAGCCGTCATCAAGCCTCGCAACACCAGAGCATTACCCATGATCTGCTGGAGCAACGTCTGACATCCCATGAAATAGCGCTTTGCCATCTCAATGCCGTCTTGATAGCGTCCTGCATCCTGATAAAAGGAACTGAGACGCAGGAGTGTTTCTGAATGATTGGGATCAATGGCTAGACACAGTTCCGCGTAACGGCAAGCCAAGGTATTGTTTCTCAATAATTTGGAAAGCGTCACGGCTTTAGGCAGCAATTCCTCTATCCAGAATTCGGGATGTTCGACGTAAGCCAGCCCAGCATCAACCAGCTTTAGAACAAGAGGATCTTCCAGGGCTTGATCGAGTAATTGCCGTAAAACAGTTGTGAGCAGCTCAACATCAACATTAGGTGATGGTTCAGCTTGCAACTGCTCAACTAAGCCCAGGTTTGCCAGTTCCTCCGAGGAAAGCTGTTTCAGCTCTAAGGAGAGCCACAAAATCTGCAACAGATTGTTGACATCTGTTGGATGAATTGCCTGAATGCTCTGGCGGATATGCAATGCCGCCTGAAAATCTTGCTGGCTCTCTTTGCGAATAGCTTCAGTCTGCAAAACCTGGACTAGTTCTAACGTCCAGGCATCGATTTGGTCAGGGGCAGCCTCTGCCATCAGCAGCATCCAGGTTAGTTGAGCATCTGCGTCCTGACCCGTCAGTAGGTGAACTAACCCCAAATACCAATATCCCAATCTAGCTTCTGGGTTTGTTTCAATCCACGCTTCATAAAGAGAAGCTGCCTGTTCATAGTTTCCCTTCAAGAAGTGCTCGTTTGCCTGCTGCTGCAAGTCTTTCATACTGTGTAGAGAATTTCTGGGATCAATCTTGAAGGTTCACACGATTCCCACACAAAAGCTACACTAGAAGTATCTAAGACTTGAGTGCGGGAACAAAGGTCTTGATTAAATTCAATGTGTCCTTTTTAGTCAGGACAAAAGCTACCAGGATGATGAAATCGTCCCGGTAGCTTTTTTTGTCGTGAGTGAAGGTTTAGCGGTTTATAAAAAGAGTGAATGATTAACTTGTATGCTGCTTTACTTTCACCCTTATGCAAGTTACGGACAAACGGTTTTGCCAGCTACGGTTGGGAGAGCGCCGATTGTGCCTTCACACAGGATAGCCAGAGTCGTTGCACTGTTGTCAGTACCAGTCCCTACGTATACACGACCTGCATATCCCTTCAACGTAGCGATGGGAGTACCGGTGGTAATGGCATCAACCGTACCGTTGCCGGTGGAAGCGTAGGTGTAGTTTTTGGTGTCGCTGATTCCGAGTTCCAGGTTAGACAGGGCACCAAAGATGTTTTTTTCCAGGAAGTAGGCTTGCTGCCCCCGGTTAATGGAACCTACGTAGGTAGCTGCCTCAGATTGTCTGGCTTTGTTGGCCTGGTTCAGGAAGGACGGCAGTGCGATCGCAGACAGGATACCGATGATGATGATAACCACAAGCAATTCAATCAGGGTGAAGCCCTTGTCACCTTCTTTTTTCTGGATTAGGTGCTGGAGGAATTTGGCTTTCAGTTCAGTCTTCATGGGTAGATTTCTCTCCTTAAGTTGCGGGATATGGGATTTCGAATTTCCTGGGTATAACTTTCCCACCTTCGAATCACTTCATATCACCCACATCTAAAATTTGGTAAATTTTTCTGACAGTACAATTACTACCTCTAAAGTAAATACCACATACCTGTAATGGTTATATCAGTGGTCATGTAGATTAACGTGAATTCGGCGATCGGTCTTTTGGGAGAATGGTGCGTCGCGCTACTTTCCCAAAATCGGGCTATCGAATTCCTAAGAAAACGTGTTTTCTTTTCGTTTTCCCAAGGGGGTATTAGTGCAGCGCACTACTACCCCTTTGTTGGAGACTCACGTTATTTAATGAAAATTCCACAAGCAAAAGGGGCTTTGCTGAGCAAAACCCCCTGTAGCCTTAGATCTAAATAAGTAGAACGGTTTAAAGGTTCTATAAGCTGTATGTGGCTGCAAAGGCCAATACTTCAAATTTACTCAGCAATTATGGGCAAACCGTTTTGCCAGCTACGGTAGGCAGAGCACCTACTGTACCTTCACACAGGATCGCCCGAGTCGTTGCACTGCCGTCCGAACCAGTTCCTACGTACACACGACCTGCATAGCCCTTCAACGTAGCAATGGGAGTACCAGTTGTAACGGCATCAACCGTGCCGTTGCCAGTGGAAGCGTAGGTGTAGTTTTTGGTGTCGCTGATTCCGAGTTCCAGGTTAGACAGGGCACCAAAGACGTTTCTTTCGAGGAAGTAAGCTTGCTGTCCCCGGTTAATGGAACCTACGTAGGTAGAAGCTTCAGATTGTCTGGCTTTGTTGGCCTGGTTCAGGAAGGATGGTAAGGCGATCGCGGACAGAATACCAATGATGATGATAACAACGAGCAATTCAATCAGAGTGAAGCCTTTTTCGCTG
>DATNPS010000279.1:0-12818 GCA_036703095.1 Crinalium sp.
TGCTACCCCTGCACGGCTACCTATTTGCATACTGAGAATTGCCGGGTTGCACTGTTTTGCATCATGAGAATATGAGAATATCTGCTGGTTCATGAGAATGGCGCTTGTTAGGAACGTAGATTTAATAAAACCCAAAACTTAATTTTTGAAAGCGCAACGGAGCCTCGCTTTCAAAAATTAAAAATCTGGTTTTAATCAATCTATGATCCTTAGCGAGCCATGTCTTTCTTAAAGAAATTAATCAAATTCTCAACGCACCGTTACAAATGCCGCTAAGGTCACAGAGACGACATTAAATAGTAGACTAAGCGATGAGCAGCAATCCACTAACGTCCTAGAACGCGAAAAGCCTTAGGATAATGACGTGGTAATTTGGGACTAGCGTCAGGAAATCTCCGTGAAAAGCCTGATTTCGCTGCCCCCATGATTGCACATACTAAAGACGTGATTGCCACCACCTTATCTTTGGCATAACTCTTTGGTGATGCTCTATACCTCAATGCCATTAGGTCCCTCCATAGACCCCAAAGTGAGAACTTCTCCCGTAAACTCTTCTGATTCTGAACAGCCTAAAGTTCTGGTCGTTGACGATCATCCTTCAAGCCGGATGACAGCAGTCGCACTGCTATCGGTAGAAGGATATGAAGTCTTGGAAGCGGAGAGTGGGATCGCCGCTCTGGACATTGTGTTAGACGTCAACCCCGACCTCATCTTATTAGATGTTATGATGCCGGGAATGGATGGCTACGAGGTCTGCCGCCGTCTCAAGCAAGATGAGCAGACTCGGCTCATTCCGGTTGTGTTTGTTACAGCACTCAACGATCGCCGTGCTCGATTGCGAGGTATCGAAGCAGGCGGAGACGAGTTTCTCTCTAAACCCTTTGACCAGTTAGAACTTTCGGCTCGTGTTAAGTCTTTAATCCGTCAGAAACGCCTGAATGAAGATCTGGATCACGCGGGCCAGGTTTTATTTTCCATTGCCCGCACAATCGAGCGGCGTGATCCCAATACCGGAGACCACTGTGAGCGTCTGGTAACGCTTGGCAGAGAATTTGGTGAGTTTCTGAGCTTACCTCGTAATGAAATCCGCGATTTGATGTGGGGAGGCTACCTCCACGACATTGGCAAAGTCGGCATTCCTGACGATGTTCTGCTGAAGACAGGTAAGCTGACGCCTGAAGATTGGGTCATCATGAAGCAGCATGTGCTCATTGGTGAGCAGATTTGTCAACCATTGCGAACCATGCGTGGAGTTGTGCCAATCATCCGCCATCATCATGAACGATGGGATGGTTCTGGCTATCCAGATGGGTTAGTCGGTAATGAGATTCCGCAGCTAGCTCAAATTTTTCAGCTGATTGACATCTACGACGCGCTTACGAGCGAACGACCGTACAAGCGGGCATTCAGTCCAGAAGAGTCGATCCAGATCATGAAAGAAGAATCCGATAAAGGCTGGCGTAATCCTGACCTGCTGGTGCTCTTCACCAAGTTTATTACCAGCCGAACTACAACTTCAGCGTGAGTCTCCAACAAATGGTTATGTGCTACATAACGCCCCCTGGGGTTTAGACGATTGAAAGTTGCTGTAAGTAGATGGTTGTAATTAAAGGCTGGGTGAATGCCCCTCAGGGGTGCTCACCCGGTTTTTATCTTTGTTCTTATAACGTTGTTTAATTATGGTTATCTATTTAGCTCATATAATGTCGATTAAATAACCTCCTGCTTTAGAAAAATAGAGTGTAAGACGTTAATATGTAGCGTATTTGTCAGTTTTGGGAATGAATGCATTCCTTTTCTAATTAAACTTTTTGTTAACCTAATTGTTTCAATCCTGATATCTATCATAAGGCGCAGAATAGCTGTTCAACCAGGTCAAATCAGCTCTCTGTAACCTTTTAGAGAATGCAAACCGTTTATTTAAGTTGGCTTGGTCTTATTTTTTACAAGCACATTTTTTGATTAAGAGGCTAATCTAGATTAGGAATATCAACTAAGGCGTTCCGTAACTTTCCTAAATCCAGCTGTGACTGTTGTTGTCGATACTTTGTTGAATGGATCGGTTGGCTATCTTGATTCAGGATGGGTTGAGGTAGTTAAGCAATCTCAGCAGTTTCAATGCTAGTTTCGTCTGCTTGGGTAATCTTGGCTGGTAGATCCCATCACCGTTTGAATGAGATTCTTAATAAATTATTAAAGAGGTTAGAATTAAGTGTGGTGATAGGAGGTCAAGCGTGTTTATAAGACTTGCAGAGCAGCATCGTCAATTTGTTCAAGACTTGGTTATGAATCTTCAGGCTCTCGCCAGCGTGCTTGAGCGGAGGGGCTACTTGGCTTCTTGCTACACCTGTGGCGGGCAAATGAACAGCGCGTCATTTATGGTTAGCTTGGGAGACAACCATCTCATCCGATTCCTGGTCTCGGACTATGGGATCACGTGGACTGAGATGCGTGATGATCGTGAACTGATGAAGCTTGAAGGGGCAGAAGCCATCAGCCAACTTCAAGAACTGGCAAACTTGGTGAAATATCAGATTAAGCCTGCGGAATACCGCCCTACACTGGCTAACGTTTCAGAAGGCGTCGCCTAAATCTTGCTTTCTCATTGGGAAAACGTCGCGCTATCACTGTGTTTCCTTCACCTGCGCTTCGGCAACATGTCCAATGTTGTTAATTTTTTTGCAGCCTAATTGTCTCCCTTCACACGAAACTGAATTGCGTTTCTTTTCTCGCCGCTGACGTTAGATTAGTGGGCAGTTTTGGTGATCGCTCCCTCCAAACCGTAGCTACTGCGTTAGAGCCTGATCATCTGGCCGTTCTAAAGTAGAGTCCAGTCCTAGTTTCGATTCTTGAGTCCCAGCACTTTCTACAGCGATCGCTTCATCGCTTGTCCGGATAGTCGTACTTCATTCTGGGAATACTAAGAAAAACTAGCGGTAGCTTACTTATGCGGCGCAACATTGCAAAAGGCAGCATTCGTCCAAAAATCAGCACGATGCCCCGGCAAAAGACAGAAGCATCCATTCTTCTGGATCTTTATAAATTAATGGTTGAAAAGAAACGTCTTCAGCAAGAATTGCAGAGTCTTGATGAACGTCGCCAGCAGATTTGTAGCCGTGTGGCTATTATTGAACAGCGCACGACAGAACTAGAGCAAAATATTCAATATTTGCGAGGTCTCGAAGGAACTACTCCCCAGCCAAAACCTGTGCTTTCCGTCCCGCATTCCGATTCAGGAACCTTTGAGACAATCTTTCTGGAATATTGATAAGTAGGTAGGCACAATTAAACATTAGATAGAAAACCGGGGGAGTGCCCCGGAGGGGCACTCCCCCGGTTTTCTGGGTTTGGTTTAATTAGGCTTGCCTACTTAGTAGCGCCAATCGAAGGGTTAGTTAGGACGGGGTGCAGGGGTAGGAACTCCTGGCTGGGGGCGCAGCCCACACCCCCCTTGTCATAGTTGCTATATAACGTGAATTTGATAGCGCCATTTCAACGGCGTGTTGCGGATAAATTTACATAAACCTTAAGGGCCGGAGCATGTAGCAATGCTCCGGCCCTTAAGGTTTACTGGTGACTACTGACGTGCAACGTCTTATTAGTCGAATTAGTAGTCGAAGTCGCCACCCATGCCAGCACCAGCACCAGCAGGTGCTGCATCCTTGGGTTCGGGCTTGTCAACCACGATGCACTCGGTGGTCAGCACCATGCCTGCGATGGAAGCTGCGTTTTGCAGAGCAGAACGAGTCACCTTAGCAGGGTCAACGATACCAGCCGCAAAGAGATCCACAAACTCATTGGTTGCAGCGTTGTAACCAACGTTGAAGTCTTTCTCTTTAACACGCTCAGCAATCACCGCACCATTTTGACCAGCGTTTTCAGCAATCCGCTTCAGAGGAGCCGCCAGCGCACGAGCCACGATCAACGCACCCGTCAACTCTTCGTTAACCAGCGTTTCGTTGGCCCAGCTTTCAAGCTGAGGAGACAAGTGAGCCAGAGTGGTACCACCACCTGGGACGATGCCTTCTTCAACAGCAGCCTTGGTCGCGTTGATAGCATCTTCCAGACGCAGCTTGCGATCCTTCATTTCGGTTTCGGTGGCTGCACCTACTTTAACCACGGCAACACCGCCAGAGAGCTTAGCAAGGCGCTCTTGTAGCTTCTCTTTGTCATAGCTGGAGTCGGTTTCTTCGATTTGACGACGGATTTGCTCAACGCGAGCCTTCACACCAGCTTCATTGCCTTCAGCCACGATGGTGGTGGTGTCTTTGGTGATGGTGATGCGACGAGCACGGCCCAGCATGTCAATCTTGACGTTTTCTAGCTTCAGACCTGCATCTTCGGTAATCACTTGACCGCCGGTGAGTACAGCAATGTCTTCCAGCATGGCCTTACGGCGATCGCCAAAACCAGGAGCCTTAACAGCAGCCACATTCAACACGCCACGCAGACGGTTAACCACCAGAGTAGCCAGTGCTTCTTTCTCGATGTCTTCAGCAATGATCAGCAGAGGACGGCCAGAGCGAGCTACTTGCTCCAGTACGGGCACGAGGTCTTGCACCAACGTGATCTTCTTGTCGGTCAGCAGCAGGAAAGGCTCATCTAGAATCGCTTCCATGCGCTCGGTGTCAGTTGCGAAGTAGGGAGAGATATAGCCCTTGTCAAAGCGCATCCCTTCGGTGACTTCCAGCTCGGTCGTCATGGATTTGCCTTCTTCCAGAGAGATAACGCCCTCACGGCCTACCTTCTCCATCGCTTCCGCGATCATGGCACCCACTTCTTCGTCGTTTCCAGCAGAGATGGAGCCAACTTGAGCGATCGCCTTAGAATCTTCAACGGGGCGAGCGTGTGCAGCAATCTGGTCAACCAGGAATGCGGTTGCTTTGTCGATCCCGCGCTTCAGGGAGATTGCATTCGCACCTGCTGCAACGTTGCGCAGCCCTTCTTTCACAATGGCGTGAGCCAAAACCGTTGCAGTGGTGGTTCCGTCTCCAGCCGCATCGTTGGTCTTAGACGCGGCTTGACGAATCAAGGAAACGCCCGTGTTTTCGATGTGATCTTCCAGTTCGATTTCCTTAGCGATGGTGACACCATCGTTCACAATTTGAGGAGCACCGAATTTCTTCTCCAACACAACGTTGCGTCCTTTGGGGCCAAGGGTTACTGCAACCGCTTCAGCCAGAATATCAATGCCTCGCTCCAGAGCACGACGAGCGTTTTCGTTGTAGATGATGCGCTTTGCCATAATGTTTGGGTTCAGTGAATTTAGGGGTTATTCGTATCAAATAGCGGGTAGTGTTGAGTTGGGTTAAATCATCAAGACTTAAACCTCAACCTGACAAAACTGATTAACCAACAACAGCCAGAATGTCTTTTTCAGACAGGAGAACATACTCTTCGGTGCCGAGCTTGATGTCGGTTCCGGCATACTTAGAGTAAAGAACTTTGTCGCCTATGGTGACTTCTGGTGCTTGACGAGAACCATCGTCATTACGTCTACCAGGGCCAACCGCAACGATTTCTCCTACCTGAGGCTTTTCTTTAGCCGTATCGGGCAGGAGAATTCCACCAGCAGTTTTTTCTTCAGATGCACTTACCTTAACGAAAACCCGGTCACCCAGGGGCTTAACGGTGGAAACGCTCAGAGATACAGCAGCCATACAGAAATCTCTCCAGACGATTTAAGTGATATTAGAGTCGAACCTATAGTCGTTGGTCGTTAGCGTCTGCTAACTCGCCGTAGACCAGCATCCATTAGCCAGACTTGATGGAGGAACTAGCCTCATGAATGCTCGGACGTTCAGCGATGCGATCGCCATGCAATTTACCAGCAATCGACAAAACCGCTAGTCATCACTAACAACCTTGGAGTTAGCACTCTCAACTCCTGAGTGCTAATTTAGCGAACCATGGGGGCGATCGCAACCAATTTTCATAGTCAATTCAGTACGGGTTCCCGAACTCACGAACGAAATATAATCAATTACGTGAATTCGACGAACGCGCAAAAACGTGCCCGCGCGACGCGTGGGGCACGTTTTTGCGCCAATTCAGCCGCGCGTCGCGCGACTGAATTGGCGCTATCGAACTTACGTTAATCAGTTGGTTCAGGGTGGAGAAATTACTATGACCAATATGCAGTCCACTCAGCCTCATGTCCGAGCGCATGTCTTTGTCTCGGGACGGGTGCAGGGCGTTGGGTATCGAGCTTCAACCTGGGATACCGCCACATTACTGAGATTGAATGGGTGGGTTCGAAATTTGCGCGATGGGCGGGTAGAAGCGGTTTTTGAAGGCCCATCTGAGCGGGTTGAAGAAATTCTGCGGTGGTGTCACCAAGGCCCGCCAACGGCCACGGTTCGTAATGTTGCCATCGAGTATGAACCGCTTGAGGGGTTACGAGGATTTCAGGTGACACGTTAGTGCAACCCCTTGGGAGAAACGTGAATTTGACGGCGCCATTTCAGCCGTGCGTCGCGCGGGACATCATATTGCGCCTTCATCGAATTCACGTTTAGGAGCAATTTTTAGGAAGTAAGTGCGCGCTCAGCCGCGCACTTACTTCCTAAGCAAAATCCACATTCCTTAGTTAAGATCCGTCAATCTGGAATTTATGACAGTGATTGAAGATTTTGTAGCTCGCGAATGGCATTTCGGCACATAGCATCGCTATACATTCGATAAGTTGGATTTTCTGGGTGCACGCTGCTCGGAAAAGCAGCTTTATGGGAACAAAATAGTAGCCGCTGCGATCTAGTGGAGGTACCTAAAATACTGATGTTTCCACTGAAATGAGAGTTGTCTGAATCTTTATAAACCTAAATAAACGTCTAAAGATTCGCTGAAGTGAATACGTAGGTGTTTCCAGAAGACTGCGAATCTCGTTACTGTCCTAAGTACGGCATAACTTTTTGAGAGTGGGCCAATCGCATCTGACCAGCATTTCCCTCGTGATTTTCCAGTAAGCATATTCAATCACTATTCACAGACTCGCAAAATAGCCCATCCGTAATTCATTGCAGATTATCCGTAGAATTCCTTAAATCATTCGTAGTTTATAAGCGATCGCCCACTTTCCAAGCTTTACCGATTTACCATTCTGCGCCCATCTGACTTTATGCGAATCTTAATCTACTCCTACAACTACCACCCAGAGCCAATTGGTATTGCGCCCCTGATGACGGAACTGGCTGAAGGTTTGGTAGCCCGGGGCCATGAAGTGCGGGTTGTAACAGGAATGCCCAACTATCCTGAACGCCGCATTTATGAGGACTATCGCGGTAAGTGGTATGTCACCGAAGAGCGCAATGGCGTTACCGTTCAGCGCAGTTACGTGTGGATTCGCCCCAAACCTGGGTTAGTGGCGCGGATGTTGCTGGATGGCAGTTTCGTGGTTACCAGTCTGGTGCAAGCCTTTCGGGGATGGCGGCCTGATGTCATTTTGCTGACGACTCCACCTCTGCCAGTCAGCATTCCGGCAGCGTTGCTGGGTCAAATCTATGGCTGTCCTGTGGTTCTGAATCTGCAAGATATTTTGCCTGAAGCTGCCGTTCATGTCGGCTTAATTAGCAACAAGCTGGCGATTCGGGTATTTGAAGCGTTGGAGAAGTTTTCGTATCGGGCTGCCCATACCATCAGCGTGATTACAGATGGTTTTACAGAAAACTTAGTTGGTAAAGGTGTTCCGGCCCGAAAAATCACCTGTATTCCCAACTGGGTGGATGTGAATTTCATCCGTCCATTGTCTAAGGCCAGTAACGCCTTCCGTAAAGCCAATAATTTGGAAGGCAAGTTTGTTGTTCTATATTCTGGCAATATTGCGCTGACGCAAGGGCTAGAGACAGTCATTGAAGCTGCAACTCGCTTACAGCACATTCCCGAAATTGCGTTTGTGATTGTAGGGGAAGGCAAAGCTCTGGAACGACTGCGGCGATATTGCGAGAGTCGGGAGACCAGTAACGTTCTGCTGTTAGGCTTCCAACCGCGTGAACAGTTGCCTGAAATGCTGGCGGCCGCAGATGTGGGTCTCATTGTGCAGAAGCAAAATGTGATTTCGTTTAACATGCCTTCCAAGACGCAGGTGATTCTGGCGAGTGGACGGGCTATTGTCGCATCGGTGCCGCTGACCGGAACGGCGGCCAGAGCAGTACGTCAGAGTGGTGGTGGTGTAGTTGTTGCACCGGAACAGCCTGAACTGTTAGCGAATGCCATTCTGGATCTCTATCAAAATCCAAGCAAGGCTGAGTTTTTGGGACGTCAGGGCCGCCAATATGCGATGGAGCACTACTCCTTCGATAAGGCGTTGAACCGCTACGAAGCATTGTTTTCCGCTATTACAGGCAAAGCTGTTGCTGCAAAAGCGGCCCCCAAGCTGGCTCCAGAGCAACCCACCGTAGACGTTTAAGGTTGAGCCTTTTAGAAAAGGAGGGAGTCGTGCAGCACACGGCTCCCTCCTTTTTGCACTCGTTACTATAGCTGTAGTCATGTCCGTTAGGACACCGAAAGCCAGGAGGGGTATGGGGTCTTCGCTAGCCAGGGGTTCCACCCCTGCACCTCGTCCTAACCCGAATGAATACAGCTACAACAGTAATTCTCAGTTTGAAACCGATTGCATACTAAGAATTGCTGAATTCAAAATAAGTATTCCTGCTGGGGAGATGATAATGTAATGATCCGAAATTTTTCTGATAACTGCACCCGAATCGGATTTGGAATGGGATGATAGGATCAGAAAGCGATTTTTCTCACATTCCGCTCGGATTAGCGGGAATTTATTCGCCCAAGTTTATCAGCCGTCTATTGCTCTAATGGTTAAGACTCCTACACCCCTTTCATCGGTTTCTCCTGTCAAGAAAGTCTCGAAGGTAGAGGGCATCAAAGAGCGCAGCAATGCTCTGCGTGAACCCATTGCCACTGAAATTTTGCAAGACACGACCCACTTTAGCGAGGATGGCACTCAAATCCTCAAGTTTCATGGCTCTTATCAGCAAGACAATCGGGATAACCGGGTTAAAGGCCAGGAGAAAGACTATCAGTTCATGCTGCGCACTCGCAGCCCCGGTGGTTTTATTCCGGCGCAGCTTTATTTAACACTCGATCAGCTTTCTGAAGAATACGGTAACCATACGCTTCGGGCGACTACTCGTCAGGGTTTCCAGATTCACGGGGTGCTCAAGCGCAACCTGAAAACGGTGCTGTCTAGCATTATCCGCAATATGGGTTCTACGCTGTCGGCCTGTGGTGACGTAAACCGCAACGTGATGGCTCCTCCGGCTCCCTACAAAAATCGCCTGGACTATGCCTATGCTCGTGAATATGCCAATTCGATCGCTGATCTGCTAACTCCCCAGACGGGAGCCTATTACGAGATTTGGCTGGATGGCGAAAAGGCGATTAGTGCCGAGGAAAATCCAGAGGTTGTCGCGGCTCGTCAGCGAAATGGTAACGGTACCCTCATTCATGACAATGAGGAGCCGATTTACGGAACGCACTACATGCCCCGCAAGTTCAAGATTGCGGTGACGGTACCTGGTGATAACTCGATCGACCTGTTTTCCCAGGATTTAACGCTGGTCGTTATTACCGACGAGCAAGGTGAATTGCAGGGCTTCAATATCTATGCGGGTGGCGGATTAGGCCGGACTCACAACAAGGAAGAAACCTTCGCTCGCATTGCTGATCCCATTGGCTATGTCGAAAAAGCTGATGTCTATGATGTGGTCAAGGCGATCGTAGCGACTCAGCGGGATTATGGCGATCGCGGCGATCGTCGTCATGCTCGTCTCAAATATCTCATTCACGAATGGGGTGTGGAGCGGTTCCGCTCGACCTTAGAAGGATATTTTGGCAAACCGCTCGAACCCTTTAAACCTCTGCCCGACTTTAAGTATGAAGATTTTCTGGGTTGGCATGAGCAGGGAGACGGCAAGCTATTTCTGGGCATTTCAATCCAGAATGGCCGGATTCATGACAATGGCTCTCTCAAGCTCAAGACAGCATTGCGGGAAATTGAGCAAACGTTTGCTCTGCCCATTTTTCTGACGCCACACCAGAATTTGATCTTGGGAGAAATCGACCCCGCGCAAAAGGCTGAGATTCAAGACATTCTCGATCGCAATGGCATTCTGTCTGAAACGGCGATCGATCCACTGGTGCGTTACTCAATGGCTTGCCCTGCACTTCCTACGTGCGGTCTCGCGATTACCGAAGCCGAACGCGTCCTCCCCAGCATTCTCGAACGGGTACGCGCCGTTTTGAAAAAAGTGGGTTTGAGAGAAGAGCATTTCGTCATTCGGATGACCGGATGCCCCAACGGATGTGCGCGTCCCTATCTTGCTGAACTGGGCTTTGTTGGTCAATCGCCTGAAGCTTATCAGATCTGGCTGGGGGCCGATCGCAACCAAACTCGCCTGGCTCGCCCCTATGTCGATAATCTGGCAGCTCAGGATATTGAAGCGGCGTTAGAACCTTTGTTCTCCTACTTCAAACAGAGTCGCTTAAAGAAAGAGACGTTTGGTGATTTCTGCAATCGAGTTGGCTTTGATGCTCTCCGCGAATTTGCGTCTACCTACAAACCTATTGTGCGAACTGGGAAAGCCCGCTATCGCATTGGCATTCGCGATGAAGTGTATGAAAAGCTAAAAGCGATATCGGTGAGTCATGGTTTGCCGATGACAGAGATTGCGACGAAGGCGATCGACGTTTATTTGGAAACGCTGAAGTAAACGGGGAGATATTAGCAATCAGGAGTCAGGAGTCAGGAGTGCTCCTGGCTCCTGATTGCTATAAACTCGAATGTGAGATCTAGCTAACAATAAATCCGCTGTAGCGCGATGCCGTTTAAGCGTCACCAGAGCACTTTTGATGAGATGTTAAGTGCCAGCATTGGTCTGGTGATTGGTCTCATATTTGTCGTCAGTGGCTTTGTGGTGCGCCATAAGATGGAATACGAACGGACGGCACTGATTGAAACGCCGGGTACGGTGGTGGATAGTGTTAGTCGTCGCGATCGCAGCAATAACGAAGACAAAGAAACCTACGCACCTATCATCGAGTTTCAAGTCAATGGTGATCCCGCTCGCTTCACTGGTCGCTATGAGTCTTATCGCTGGAGCAACGGTCGTGTCGTAACGGTTCGTTTTGATCCCCAACATCCATCGACCACAGCCCAGGTTGTTGATCCCCTGGAAGGGTTGGTGCCCTGGTGGGTGTTTGGCATGGGCGGTTTTCTCACAGCATCTAGCCTGGTTTCGTTGTTGCCTGTCCGCTGGTCGTGGCGGAAGGCAGAAGATAAAGGGGGTAGGGGTTAAGTGTTGGGTATTAGGAGGATAGAGACGATAAGGGAGATAGGGAGAATGGGGAAGATAGGGAAGCAAAAACCTCCCCTACACTCCACCCCATACCCCAACACCTAACACCCAACACCCTACTTCCCGAATCCTTTCCCGCGATTTTTGCTGGGCAAACACACGCAGGCTTGAAGCTGTTCCTTGAGGGTGTCGTGGTCAAGACCTTGCCCGATCAGTACGATCTGGTTTTTGGGTGTGCCTTTCCACTCGTCATCGTCTAGCGTGAACCGTTTGCCGCTGAGGTGGAAGATGTGACGCTTGGGATCACCGCTGTCGGTGCGGCTTTCATCAAACCAGAGAATGCCCTTCGCCCGAAATACATTCGGGGGCAGTTGGTTATCCAGGAAGTATTGGAACTTACGAATGGCAAAGGGGCGATCGCTCTGGAATGACACCGACGTAAAGCCATCCACCTCCAGGTGATTGGAATGATGGTGATGGTCATGATCATGGTCATGAGCGCAGTGGCCGTGGTCGTGATCGCAGGCTGAGTGATCGTGATGCTCATGAGCATGATGGTCGTGATCATGGTCATGGTCGTGGTCGTGATGCTCATGGTCGTGCTCAGCCGAATCAGAGCCGAAGTATTGATCGGATTCAAACAGGCCAACGCTAAGAATGAGTGGAAGCGGCACCTTCGAGTGATTGGTGCGTAAGATGCGGGCACCTTCTTTGACATCGCGGATTTTGACTTCCAGCAAATCCAGGTCGGCTTCATCGACCAGATCAGTTTTGTTGAGCAGGATGATGTCGCCATACGCAATCTGGTTGTGGGCAGCCTGACTGTTGAATAGGTCGAGGCTATAGTTTGCCGCATCCACGACCGTCACAATGGAATCTAAGCGAGTCAGATCGCGCAGCTCGGTGCCCAGAAATGTCAGTGCTACTGGGAGTGGATCGGCCAATCCAGTAGTTTCAACGACTAAATAATCAATCTTGTCCTGCCGTTCTAAAACTTTGTAAACCGCTTCCAGCAGGTCATTGTTAATCGTGCAGCAGATACAGCCATTGCTTAGCTCCACCATGTTGTCGTCGCTGGTGGTGATCAACAGCTCATTGTCGATGCCAACTTCACCAAATTCGTTAACCAGAACGGCGGTCTTCAGCCCTTCCTGGTTTGTCAGAATATGATTAAGCAGGGTGGTTTTACCGCTGCCCAGAAAGCCTGTAATGATTGTGACTGGCAGACCTCGCTTAAGGTCATCCGTTTGTTCGGTTTGAGCGGGATTGACTGCTGATTGCATAGCGCAGTGGGTGAAAACGTCAGAGAATAGATGGCAGACCTACGAGAGCCGATATTCCAATCTGGAACATTGGCTCTCGTTGATGAAGCTATCCCCTTAATTATTGCTGATCTCCTTTAAGTTGGAGCGATTCAACCCATGAACCAGAAATTCTCAGTATGCAATTGGTGGCAGTGCAACCTCGCCACAGGCGAGGTTGCACTGCCACCAATTGCGAGTTTGGCGC
>DATNPS010000291.1:0-5071 GCA_036703095.1 Crinalium sp.
TGCTACCTTCGTCACCTGTTAGCCACTCTAAGCTGTTAGCAGTGAGACTCCTAAATAAGAGATACAGCAATGGTTGACACTGCCGAGAAACACCGCGTTGTGATCGTTGGAGGCGGGTTTGGAGGTCTCTATGCCGCCAAAGCCCTGGGTCGTGCACCTGTCAGCGTGACCTTAATCGACAAACGGAATTTTCACCTGTTTCAACCTCTCCTCTATCAGGTTGCAACGGGAACAGTCTCTCCGGCGGATATCTCTTCCCCACTGCGAGCGATTTTAGCCAAACATAAAAATACCCATGTGCTGATGGAAGAGGTGATCGATCTCGATCCCGATCGCCAGGTGGTTACGCTTAAGGGTCAGGAGGTTGACTACGATACGCTGGTCGTGGCGACTGGCGTCAGCCATCACTACTTTGGCAACGACCAGTGGAAAGATACCGCCCCCGGCTTGAAAACGGTGGAAGATGCGCTAGAGATGCGTCGGCGCATCTTTATGGCCTTTGAGGCGGCAGAAAAAGAAACTGATCTCGAAAAACGCCGCGCCTGGTTAACGTTTGTGATCGTTGGCGGTGGGCCAACCGGAGTAGAACTGGCAGGAGCGATCGCCGAACTGGCTTTCCATACGCTCAAACAAGACTTCCGCAACATTGACACCAGCGAGGCCCAAATTTTACTCCTCGAAGGACTGGATCGCGTCTTGCCACCCTACCCCCCCGATCTGTCAGCAGAAGCGGAGGAATCGTTAACGCGTCTAGGGGTCACTGTCCGTACCAAAACGCTGGTCACCAATATCAATGATGATATTGTCACCATCCGCTACGGTGAGCAGGTCGAACAGATTCCAGCCCGTACCGTGTTGTGGGCGGCAGGCGTTAAAGCATCAGCGATGGGCAAAGTCTTAGCCGAGCGAACTGGAGCCGAGTTAGATCGCGTCGGTCGAGTCGTGGTTGGGCCAGATCTCAGCATTCCAGGACATCCCAACATTTTTGTGATTGGGGATCTGGCTCACTTCTCGCATCAGGACGGGAAGCCCCTCCCTGGTGTGGCTCCGGTTGCCATTCAGGAAGGGGAATATTTGGCAAAGCTGATTCGTCAACGGCTAAAGGGCCATGACCTCCCACCCTTCACCTACTCCAATGCTGGAAGTCTGGCCGTGATTGGCCAAAATGCAGCCGTCGTTGATCTGGGGTTTGTGAAGCTCTCAGGCCCGATCGCCTGGCTAGTCTGGGTATTTGCCCACATTTATTACCTGATCGAATTTGATAACAAACTGATCGTGATGCTCCAGTGGGGTTGGAACTACTTCACCCGCAATCGGGGTGCCCGTCTGATTACAGGCGAAGAATCGCTGGTTCAGGTTGATACCGACGAGAACGGAGAATATAGCGCACCGAAAAGTTCACAATCCCCAGTGGAAGTGTAGACGGCAGAAGGAGAAGCAAGGGGGATAGAGTGTTGAGTGTTGGGGAAAAAGTAAGATTAACCTTCCCCACCCTCCCCACCTTCCCCATCCCCCAACACCCAACACCCAACACCCAACACCCATTTGTATCTAACGCCGCTTGTTGAATTAAAAGCGAAGGGATAGAGTCTTAAGTAGATTTACTTTTATTGATTCCAATATGGGAATTGGCGGCCTTTCTTGCAGGTCGCAAGCTAGGATCTAGTTGCATATCCACAGCCGACGGGTCAAAACCATCATGTGGTGAATCGCCCAATTTCTTGGAGTGAAGTGGATGATTGGGCTACGTTTAATATTGAGCGTCCTCGTGTTGGGTATCTATGACAGCACCATCCTCGCATCTGCCTGAGCTAAACCCTCAAGATGAGGGTATTCTAGCCACTGACAATATCTCTGATGCTGCTGTTACGCTTGACGAAGCATCGCCTGATCTCATTGCTCGCCGCATGGAACCAGATTCTTCCGCCCAAACAATTGATGTTGATGTGGTTGATATGTCGCGTCGTCAGGGAAATGCGGCGATCCCTCCTGTTGATAGCGGCATCATGCCATCTGCCAGTCCGGTGGGCGATCCGGGCAGCGCGCTGGCCGCCCCAAGGGGGTCTTTTTCTTCGTTTTTAGCACCCCTGACCCAAGACACCTTTAAGCAAGTTGTCAACGACGTTGAGAAAAAGCTGCTGGTGGTTAACCAGACGCTCTCCATGCTCGACGACGTACTGGGGTCTCAGGGGTTTGACGCAATTCTCGACGAAATGTTGCGATCGATCACGTTAAAAACAGGCGAGTTGTTGAACGCCGATCGCACCACTATCTTCTTATTAGACGACGACAAGGACGAACTGTGGTCCATCGTCGCAAAAGACGAACAGGGCAACAATCTAGAGCTACGGTTTCCCTGTAGTGCCGGGATTGCGGGTGAAGTTGCAACGACTAAAACCGTAGTCAACATTCCCTATGACTTCTATAACGATCCCCGTTCTGCAACCGCCCAGGAATCGGATAAGCGCAACCATTACCGCACTTACACCATGCTGGCGCTACCCTTGCTGAACGATCGGGGGGATCTAGTTGCGGTGGTGCAGTTGTTGAATAAGTTAAAGACAACCTACGATCCCCACGCTCCTTTAGAAGACAAGATCGATCTGTCAGGCTTTACCAAACACGACGAACAGGTGTTTGAGGAATTCGCACCCTCCATTCGCCTGATTCTCGAATCCTCTCGCTCTTTCTATAAAGCAACACAGCAGCAGCGGGCCGCATCCGCATTGATGAAGGCAACCCAGTCCCTCAGCCTGAGCAGTCTCGACCTCGAAGAGACTTTAGGGCGGGTAATGGAAGAAGCCCAAGCACTCATGCAAGCCGATCGCAGTACATTGTGGTTGTTAGATCGCGATCGCCATCAGCTTTGGACAAAACTACCTATTAATGGTGAGCTGGTCGAACTTCGTATCCCAATGGGAGATGGGTTTGCGGGGCAAGTTGCGATCACAGGCGAGCCTGTCCTCATTCCCTTTGACCTGTATAACCATCCCAACTCTGCAACCTCCAAAAAAACAGACCTCCGAACGGGCTACCGCACGTGCAGCATGTTGTGTATGCCCGTGTTTAATGCTGATGGGGAACTGATTGCCGTCACCCAACTGGTGAACAAAAAGAAACAGGGAGATTTCCCGCCCTACGATCCGTCTCGCTATCCTGAAGCGCCGGAGTGCTGGAGAGCCAGCTTTAACCGCAACGATCAGGAGTTCATGGAGGCATTCAATATTCAGGCCGGGGTTGCCCTGCAAAATGCTCAGCTATTTGCCACGGTGAAGCAGCAAGAGCAAACCCAGCGCGATATTTTGCGATCGCTCTCCAACGGCGTGATCTCCACCGATAAAGAAGGCAAGATCATTGCCGCGAACGAAAGTGCGAAGCAGCTCCTGGGCCTGGAGGATGGCGATCTGGAAGGGAAATTAGTGACAGACCTGGTTCGCATCGATAAAGGCGATTTTTCCAAGTGGTTTAGAACTGCGCTGACGGCCAGGGACGAAAAAAGTCGGCAGCAATATTATCCTGACCAAACGCTGCAACCCTGGCAGGGGAAAGAGCAGCGCAGCGTCCACCTCTCGATCAACACCATTGCCGATGCGAAAGATGACCAGCAGGTATCAGGAGCACTGGTGGTCATGGACGATATCAGCGATGAGAAGCGGATGAAGAACACGCTGTATCGCTACATGACGCAAGAATTGGCCGAGCAGATTTTAGAAAATCCAGATGCGGCCAAGATGGGAGGCGACCTCAAAAACGTCTCGGTGCTCTTTTCAGATATTCGCAGCTACACCAATCTGACAGAAAGCATGACGGCTGAAGAAGTCGTTGACATGCTCAACGAATATTTTGAATCGATGGTGGAGGCGGTCTTCTCTCACAAGGGCACGCTTGACAAATACATTGGCGATGCCATCATGGCGGTCTTTGGGTCTCCGCTGCCGCTGAATGACCATGAGTGGATGGCTGTACAAACGGCGCTAGAAATGCGGCAACGGTTGGTCGAGTTTAATGTCAAGCGAGCTACGAGAAACCAGAAACCGATCAAAATCGGCATTGGTATCAACTCCGATACCGTCATCAGCGGTAATATTGGCTCGACTCGGCGGATGGAGTTTACGGCGATCGGGGATGGTGTGAATCTGGGTTCACGCTTAGAAAGTGCCAGTAAGCTGTATGGAGCTGACATCATTATTAGCGAGAATACATACAAACCCTGCGCCGATCGCATCTGGGCACGTGAACTGGACTGCATCCGGGTGAAAGGCAAAAATCAGCCAGTCAGCGTTTATGAACTAATTGGCCTGAGGGATACCCCCATCCCAGACGAAAAGCGACAAGTAATTGAGCTTTATCAAAAGGGGCGCGAACATTATCGCAACCGCAAGTTTAGGATGGCGATGAACGAGTTCGCCACCATCCTAGAAGAGATTGACAACACCGATAAGTCATCGCAACTGCATATGGAGCGCTGCAACTACTGGCTGGCACATCCACCCGATGAGGACATCTGGAGCGATGGCGTTTGGACGCTTACTGAGAAATAAGATTGCAACGGATGGGGATTCCACCCCCACCCCCCTTCTCATAAAGTTGTAGCTTCATATTGAATTGGTATAAAGCCAAATTTGGGGAAGTGGCACCAGCAATTCTCATTTTGAAACCCATTGCGGGTTTGGCGCGCCCGACGGGCGCGTCAAACCCGCAATGGTGACCATGCAAGCTCGCCTGCGGCGAGCTTGCATGGTCACCATTTTGCATAATGAGAATTGCTGAAGTGGCACGACACCGTCATGTCACTTCCTCAAATTCGGCTTTAATGAATCCATACGCCTAAGACGTGAGATGAACCGATGGATGGACGAGATGTAAGAGCTTTTGTAACGATCGCAATCTTCTTAACGTCTCTACTGTTGCTGACCGGATTAATCAGGCTGGCACGGGCTGCCAAAGCCGATCGCGTTAATCAGCTCTTAAAGGATAAAACCTGCTCAGCCTGCGATTTAGAGGGAATTCACCTGAGAAACGCAGACTTATCAGAAGCCAACTTAGAGAATGCCAACCTGAAAAGCAGTAC
>DATNPS010000296.1:0-22509 GCA_036703095.1 Crinalium sp.
CATGCTGATGCCATTCGTCTGGAATTTCTGAGAGTACATTTATGCGCGATCGCACATCTTCTCCCCGCTTAGTGTCATGGGTGGAGGTAGCGCTCATGGCGTTCGCCCATAGCTCTTGCCGCGTTTGATTAAATTCGTGAAACTCCTCGGCTGAAATGCCAAATCGCTCTGGATTACCACCCACTTCATTCAACGAAAGTAGACGATTGTAGACATACAGGGCTGTATCTTCAACCCCTTTTGCCATCAGTGGCCCAGTGTATTGCTGGATTCGCATCACAAGATAGAGCCACTGATCTTTATCCGTTTGCGTCAGGTTGTCGTCATAGTGCAACAAGAGCAACTTTTCGATGAAGTTTAACTCATTAAACAGTAATGTCGTATGTTCTTTCGCGGATTGAATCACGTCTTCGATATAGGGGCGATCGCTCTCCAACACGCCATCTGAGTTGGTATACGTGCGGTAAATCGGGAAACGAGTTAGAACTTCGGCTAGCGCTCGCTTCAAGCCGTTAATGGTGAAATCGTTGCCGTATCGATGCTTACTGGCAATTTTCTTCATTAAGAATGCCAAATTGTCGATGTCACCTGCAAAATTTTTGTCAATAATCAGGTGCTTCTTCTGGGCTGCCAGTTCATCAAACGGAATGTTGCTTCCTGTAATATCTGCATAAATCTGATCGAACGTCTCTTTATTTTCAGAATTGCAGAAAATGCCGTTGATATAGTTCATGTAGTCATAGCCAGAGGTGCCCTCCATGTGCCAAACGGGAGGCAGGTTTTCTCCGGGCTGTAGAATCTTTTCAACCGTGATGTACGTATCACCTACTTTATCTTTCAGACGCTCCAAATACTGTGTGGGATCATATAGACCATCAATATGATCGATTCGCAGACCCGTAAATTTTCCATCCTGAACCAACTTAAAGATCAGATCATGCGTATGGTTGAAAACCTTTAATTCCTCAACCTTAACTGAGATTAATTCGTTGACGGTAAAGAATCGACGGTAATTAATTTCTTCTGCGCCTACCTTCCAATAGGACAAACGAAAAAACTGATCAGACAGCAATGCGTCAAGTAAATTAAAGCTTTCGGAATTGCCCTTTTCACCGTTGAAGGCTTGTAAATTCTCATCAATAAACGTTTTGATTTCTGGGCTGTCGTTATATAAATCCCAGAGCATTCCTTTTACAAAATCAGCCTGATCTTCGCGTTGTTTGCCAACCACATCAGATGACAAATTTTTGACGATATACAGAATTCCTAACAGTCGAATAAAGTAGGGATGCTTCCGGCCCAATACTCTGGCCAAGTGGCCTAAATTATGAGTTAGAAAAGTAGCATAGGATTCTAGTCGCAGCGAGAGACGTAAACTGTAATAATTAACGCTTAAGCCGCTCTCATCATAGTGAAGCTGGATCTCGCCATTCTCTAAACAGTCTCCATAAAAGTTGCCCAATAGCGGCACCAAAATGGGTTCTTGACTCGCTTCAAAGGGTGAATTCCAGGCTAAATCAAAATATTCAACATAGCGAGAGCTGGGGCCATTCTCTAACACATCCATCAACCACTGGTTTTGGCTGTCATAGGCCATGTGATTGGGCACAATATCTTGTAGCCAGCCCATCTGATGCTGTTGCAATTCATCAATCAGCGCATCAAAATCCTCTGGCGTTCCTAATTCTGGATTCAATTGATTAGGATCAGTCACATCGTATCCATGCGTGCTGCCTGTTCTTGCTTTGAAAATGGGTGACGCATATAGTTCCGAGATGCCAAGCTGAGCAAGATAATCAACAATTTTCTTGGCATCTTGAAATGTATAGTCTGCATTAAATTGAATTCGATAGGTGGCGACTGGAATACGCATAGGGTTCGGTATTGTATCGATGTAAGAAAAATATTGAGTACGGGACTGCTTGAAGGTTAAGGAGATAATTAAAATGCTTTTTTATCTCTCTGTAAGGGCGTAGCATTCGATTAGAGATCCCCTAAAATAACCAGGACATGACGACCGAATGCTGTGCCCCTACAACTGCTGGATAACACATTAGACGTTTTAAACATCATTAAATAGACCAAAAGTTTCGTCTAAAAAATTTAGACACGAGTTTATCCAGAACCATACTGAATCTCCACGCCATTTAGCTATCTCCCTGAGGGAAGAATCAGCAGGTTTCACATCAATTCGGGGTAAGCTTGGAGAGGTTAACTTCCTGTGCTCAGTCCTCCAAATCCTCAGGGCAAGTGCGCAGTTGTGCCATAGAATTAGAATCCTTCAACGACGATACTTTGCTGTAACTCATTGCTAATGTCAGAACTTCTTACCCCTCCAACCACCAAACCTCGTATTCCCTATTTTTCGTCTGGCCCCTGTGCAAAGCGCCCCGGCTGGGCAGCCTCCAACCTACAGAATGCCTGTGTAGGGCGATCGCACCGTTCTGAGGACGGTAAAGCGAAACTGGCCGACGTGATTGAACGCTCCAAAAAGATTCTGGGTGTCCCTGCTGACTATCGGTTGGGCATCGTTCCGGCTTCTGATACGGGTGCGGTTGAAATGGCGCTGTGGTCGCTGTTGGGGCAGCGTCCAGTCGATATTCTGGCCTGGGAAAGCTTTGGTCAGGAATGGGTCAAAGATGTTTTGGATGAGCTAAAGATCCCCGATGTTCAACTGCTCAAAGCTCCCTACGGCAGCTTGCCCGACCTGAGCCAGGTCAATTTTGATCACGATGTTGTATTTCTGTGGAACGGCACCACCTCCGGTGTCCGTGTGCCGAATGGCGATTGGATTAAAGACGATCGCCAGGGACTCACTATCTGCGACGCGACTTCAGCCGTTTTTGCGATGGATGTTCCCTGGGAGAAGATCGACGTATTGACCTACTCCTGGCAGAAAGTGCTGGGGGGAGAAGCTCAGCATGGCGTGATCGTTCTGTCGCCCCGCGCCGTGGAACGCCTTGAAACCTATCAGCCCGCCTGGCCGATTCCCAAGATCTTCCGGTTAAGCAGCAAAGGCAAGCTGATCGAAGGAATCTTTAAGGGAGACACCATCAATACCCCTTCCATGCTGTGCGTCGAAGACGCGCTGGATAGCCTGACCTGGGCTGAGAGTATCGGTGGTTTGTCGGGCTTGATTGGCCGCAGCGAAGCGAATTTGAAAGCGATCGCCAATTGGGTCAGTCAGAGCACCTGGGCCGACTTCCTGGCCGAAACACCCGAAACCCGATCCTGCACCTCGATCTGCTTGAAAATTGTGGATGACTGGTTCACAGGTTTAAGCTCAGACGATCAGGCCAAAATTTCTAAAAAATTAGCCAAATTGCTTGAAAAGCAGCAGGTCGCCTATGACATCGCTCCTTATCGGGCGGCTCCTCCCGGTCTGCGGATTTGGGGCGGCGCGACAGTAGAAACGGCTGATATTGAAGCGCTGCTTCCTTGGTTGGACTGGGGATATGCAACGGTAAAGGCTGAATTTACTTCTGCGACCTAAAAATTGATGCTAAGGGTCGTGGATTAAGTAACTTGCAAACATGGTTTGCTGTACGGGCTTGGTCATGCCAAGCCCCTACCTCAAGAAATTGATGTTGTTCCAGCGGACAACTGTTAGTTCTTGAAGTGGATGGGGTTGGATCTCTAGATAGTCAACACATAATGAGGTTTTTGTGAGACGCAAACGTACTACCCCCTGGATTCACCGCTGGTCACGCCCGCTCAGTGCAGGGATTGCCACAATCGGGGCGGCGGTGACGGGTTATTTAACCTTTCTCAAATTGGCTGGCGGTTCTGCGGCCTGTCCTACTCACGGCTGCGATATTGTGCTCTCTAGCCCCTACGCCACCGTGTTTGGGCTACCGTTGGCTCTATTTGGGTTTCTGGCGTATGCCAGCATGATTGTTTTTGCGATCGCACCCCTCTTGGTTCCCGCCCAGCATCAGGAACTGCGATCGAAGCTCGATCAATGGACACGGCTGCTGCTCTTTTTAGGTGGCACGGCCATGCTGGTATTTAGCGGATATCTCATGTATCTGCTGGCCTTTCATCTCAAGGCTGTTTGTATTTATTGCATCGGCTCTGCCCTATTGTCGGCCAGCCTGTTTACACTGGCGATTATTGGGCAAGATTGGCAGGATGTCGGCCAGCTTTTCTTTAGTGGCAGCTTAGTCGCTGTGCTGGTGCTGGTCAGCACGCTGGGCGTTTATTCCCACGTCACCCCTCCTGCTGTCGCTGGGCAAGACACTCAGGCTGAGCAAACCGGAACTGGAGAAACAGGTCTTCCCATCACGACCACCTCCGGGGAAGCAGAACTGGCTTTGGCCGCTCACCTAAAAGAAGTGGGAGCCAAAATGTATGGCGCGTGGTGGTGTCCTCACTGCCATGACCAGAAGCTACTGTTTGGACAACAGGCGTTTGCTGAGATCAACTACATCGAATGCGACCCCAGAGGCCGCAACCCTCAAACCGCACTTTGCCAATCCGAAGGCATTCGCGGCTTCCCCACCTGGAAAATTAACGGTCAGGTGTTAACTGGCACGCAACCATTAACCGCTCTGGCTGACGCGTCTGGTTACCAAGGGCCACGTAATTTTCGGAATTTGATTCCCTAGTGTAGAGGGCAGAAGTCAGGAGTCAGGAGTCAGGAGTCAGAAGAAGACAAGACAGACGAGGCGATGGGGGAGATGGGGAGGATGGGGAAGATGGGGGAGATGGGGAAGCAGTAATACATCCTACACCCTACACTTACACCCCTACACCCTTTCCGGATTAGAGGAGGAAACAGCTTTGTTTCTGTGAGGTGAGAGTGGCATCAGCGCATGAACACCCGCATGGAGGCAATGCGAAGCGCTTCATCCAGCCAATCGTCAACTCCTTGCGGAAGGGGTTTGGGGAGCGAGCGGCGCTCCCCAATGGGGGGCTGGGGGCAAGCCCCCAGAAACACCTTCAACTCAGCAAATAAAAAATTGCGAGCATTCTTCAAACTCAGGGGGACAGGCAGCCCTTCTTGGTTAAGAACCTAATTTATGTTGAAAGCGAACGGCAAAGCCGTTCGCTTTCAACATAAATTGGGTTTTAGAGCGTTAACCGAGAAAGGTTGGGTGAATGGTTATGAACCAAAGAAACTAGCCACACTCCGCAGAAACCGATTCACCTGATTCATCAACTCCCCAGGCCCAACGCCAAAGGCCAGATAAATCAACAGCAGCACCAGCGCCACCAAAATTACACTTCGCACAACGGCGGTTGTCAGCTTGATCACCAGAGAAAATACGATCACCACGACGATCAACGCCAGAATTAGAATCAGCGCTTCCATGCCGCTTACTCAACCCCCTCAATGGGAGCAAAGCCCTGCCGCTGAACGTTTTCAGTGATAGCGCGAGGCTCCAGGAATTGCAGCAGATAGTCAGGGCCACCCGCCTTAGAGCCAACCCCCGACAGCTTAAAGCCACCAAACGGCTGACGAGCCACGATCGCCCCTGTAATGCCCCGGTTAATGTAAAGGTTGCCCACCTCAAACTCCTCCTCTGCCTGCTGGATGTGGGATGGCGTGCGTGAGTACAGGCCACCCGTGAGCGCATATAGCGTGCCATTGGCGATCGCCATTGCCTCATCAAAATTCTTAGCGCGAATCACCGCCAGAACAGGCCCAAAGATTTCCTCCTGGGCAATCTTGGCATCCGGAGCAACATCCGTGAAGATAACGGGGCCGATAAAGTAACCATTATCCGGTGCAGCCATTTCCAGAGCCACCGTCGCTTCCGCTTTGCCCTTCTCGATATATGCCTTAATCCGGTTATGAGCCGCTGCATCAATCACGGGGCCAACCTGGGTGCTGGGCAGTTCCGCAGGGCCAATATTGAGCGATCGCGTCGCTTCCACCAATCGATTCACAAACGTATCGTAGATGGGATCGAGGACAATCACCCGCGAACAGGCCGAACATTTCTGGCCGCTATAGCCAAAGGCAGAATAGACCACGCCCTGAACCGCCTGATCCAGGTCAGCACTTTCATCCACGATGATGGCGTTTTTGCCGCCCATCTCAGCAATCACACGCTTCAGGTGCCGCTGTCCCGGTTGCAGGATAGCTGCATCGGCATAAATCCGACAGCCGACCTCTTGCGATCCCGTGAAGGTGATCAGGTGAACATCGGGATGCTTCACCATGTGTGCCCCAACCGTCGAACCCTTTGCTGGAACATACTGGAAGACGCCATCCGGGATTCCCGCCTCGACCAGAATTTCAGCCAGTTTAGCCGCAATCACCGACGAGGTTTCAGCTGGCTTTAGCAAGGTGCAGTTACCCGCGACGAGCGAGGCAACCGTCATGCCAGTCGGAATCGCTAACGGAAAATTCCAGGGCGAGATAATCAGCGAAATGCCCCTGGGCTGGTAGTTGTAACGATTGGTTTCACCGGGGAAGTCATAGCTTACGCCCTGATCCAACCGTTCCATCTCGTCCGCATAATAGCGGCAAAAGTCGATCGCCTCTGACACTTCGGGATCAGCCTGTCCTAACGCTTTGCCCGTTTCCAACACCATCCAGGCAGACAGTTCGGCTCGGCGTTCTTCCATCAGATCCGCCGCACGACGCAGAATTGCGGCTCGCTCCTTCGCGGGGGTTTTCTTCCAGGCCGGAAAGGCATCTTTTGCCGCCTGAATCGCCTGATCTGCCTGCTCAAGACTGAGTAACCCAATATTTCCAACTACCTCAGACGGATTAGAAGGATTCAAAGAATCCACACTATCCAGTGTGTTGACATATTTGCCATTCACTAACGGCGGATAGGACTTGCCCATCTGACTACGAACGTTTTGCAATGCCGCAAAGGCGCGATCGCGCTTGCTGACAATGGCGTAATCAGTATCAGGAGCGTTGTGAAACTTAGGGGTTAGGTGTTGGGTGTTGGGTGTTAGGGTGTCCTGGGGGGCGATCGCTGGAGGGGCCAAGAGTTCCTCAATCGGACGTTCTTCCAGGTTTTGCCGCAGGAATGAGCTATTGGCGGTATTTTCTAGAAGCCGGCGAATCAGGTAGGACATTCCAGGAATCAGTTCGCCATAGGGGCAGTACACCCGCACGCGATAGCCTTGATCGACCAGCGCTTTTGCTAATTTATCTGCCATCCCGTAAAGCACTTGCAGCTCAAAGCGCCGACGGGGAATGTTGAGTTCCTGGGCAATGGCGATCGCGTAGGCTTGCGATCGCACGTTGTGGCTGCCAATGGCGGCATACAGATATTCATGATTTTCCAGCAGCAATCGGGTCAGTCGCTCAAAATTGGCATCGGTTGAGATTTTCTGGCTAAAGACAGGCACGTCCCAATCCCGCTGGGCCGCTTTAATCGTTTCCTGATCCCAATAGGCTCCCTTCACCAAACGAATCGTGATGGGATACCCCCGCTGTTTGGCCCAGTCAATCAAGCCCTTCAAATCGTCCTCTGTGTCGCGCAGATAGGCTTGCAGCGTGACGCCAATGTCGGTGCGATCGCGGAACTCATCCTCCATCAGAATTTGCTTCAAAATGGCGATGGTCAAATCCTTGTAGGAATATTGCTCCATGTCAAAGTGAATGGCTGCCCCCAGTTCCTTGGCGCGACGCAGCAGCACCCGGACGCGATCGCACACCCGCTCCTGGCTTCCCTTGGCATCTAGCGGATCGAACTGTGAATAAAAAGCCGTCAACTTCACCGAGGCTTGCACTTTCGGCAGTGTTTCACCATCAGCCTGATCTAGAACGGGAACCGTAGACCAGGATTTCGAAGCAGCGGTCAACTGTTCCAACAGTTCCATATAGCGATCGAGGTAAGACTGAGCCTCGACCTCTGTAATGACGGCCTCTCCCAGTAAATCGACCGTAAACGCCATCTTCTCTTTGCGAAGCTGCTCGATCGTTTTGAGCACCTGCTTGATATTCTCTCCAGCAATATACTTATGGGCCAGCGTTTCTACCGCCGTTGAAACCGTCGTAGCAGCCACTTGCCCCGGCAGTGAATCTGGATTGGCAAAGTTCAGCATTCCCTTGAGGGCCGAGGGAAGCTCTACGGACGGATCGCCCAGGTATTCTTGCAAGTGACGAGCAATTTCGGCTTTGCTATGTAGCGATGGTAAACAGTCAATAAAGCGGAACAACTGCACTCGCAGCCCTGGATTGCTCATCGCCCAGCCTAGCAGCTTGTCATCCCACCGCATTTGGTCGCGCATCTGAGCAAAGAAGGAGCGATTTTCCCGTGTAGCGGCCAGAAGTTGGCGGGCGATCGCCTGGGTTTTGCTTTCATACGTTGTCTCAGAAATCTGGATAACCACAGGTTATACACTCCAATTCAAAATTCAAAAGGTTAGAAGGGGTCTGCAACCCTCTATCTTCCATTGTTCTGATTTAGAATTCAAATGAGTTTTAAGGTTTGTTATCGGATCATCTTTTTGGAAAGGCAGGAGCCAGGAGTCAGGAGTCAGGAGTCAGGAGTCAGGAGCTAGCGTGTAGAATTCACTTTTTCCTTTTCGTGACAATATGGCTTCCGCAGGATAGGCAAAGCGGAACGTGCCCATCATGATGAAGAGATATGCGAGGTTCTCCCCTGTCTTTCCTATCTCCCCTATCTCCCCTGTCCCCCTTGTCCCTCATCTGCCCTCTGCCTCCTGCCTTCCCTCATGTCTCCTTCTCAGCAACCCAAAATCTTCCCAGACGCGCGATCGCCCCTTCCCCTTGATTCAATAAACCTTTCGGAAAAAGTGCTCCTGATCCATGAGCGGCTGTGCGCGGTGTATGGCTGTCCGATTCCCTTCTTTCACGACCTCGATCCGCTGAGTGAGCTAGTGTCGTCTTTGCTGTCTCATCGCACTAAAAATAAAGATTCGGGTCGGGCGTTTAAGCAATTGCGTCAGCAGTTCTTGACTTGGGAAGCTGTTCGAGATGGAGATACAGGAGAGGTGGAAAGGGCGATCGCCCCCTGCACCTGGCCTGACCAAAAAGCACCCCGACTCCAGCAAATCCTGCGTTTGATTACAGAACGTCGAGGAGAACTGACGCTCGATTTCCTTCAGGATTTATCCGTCACCGATGCGAGAGCCTGGTTGGAAATGCTGCCAGGGGTTGGCCCCAAAACTAGTGCTGCGGTATTGCTCTTTAGCAACTTGCGTCGTCCCGCTCTCCCGGTCGATAGTCATCATCATCGAGTTGCCATTCGGCTAGGCTTAATTCCGCCAAAAACGGGCGTTGGCCCTTCCCATGCCCTGCTAGAAGCCCAATTGCCTCAGGATTGGACAGCACAACAGGTATATGACAATCATGAAGTGCTGATGCTTCATGGACAGCGCTGCTGTTTTTATCAAAATCCGGCTTGCCAGCGCTGTGCAGTGCTGGATTTGTGCCCAGTTGGGCAAGCCAGAGTAACACAACGGCTGTAGATGATACACGCGATATGGGGCTGTCGAACTGAGCGTTACTTTCGGTAGGCAAATGTTTCGTTAAACCGCCCCATAATGTATTCGCCTGATGTAACCGATTCATATCTGGCAGGGCGATCGGGACTAATGCAGCTGGGCATCACATCGATTAACGTGTCGTAATTTGGCCCGAAAAAGTAGGGAATGGAAAACCGCTCCCGTCCAGAGGTGTTGATCGCGCGATGCACGGTGGATGAAAATAAATCATTTGTCCAGCGGGCCATCTGGTCGCCAATATTCACGACAAACGTTCCGGCGATCGGTACAGCAGAGATCCATTCACCTGCGCTATTGAGGACTTGCAAACCACCCAACTCATCCTGCGCCAAAATCGTAAAGCATTCGTAGTCTGAGTGAGCGCCCGTGCCAATTTGAGTAGCATCAATCACTCCCGTTTGCGGTGGATAGCGCAACAGGCGCAGTTGCGCCATCGGTTTGCTAATTTTGGCTTCAAAAAAATCTTCGGGCAAGTCGAGCGCCAGGGCAAAGGCTTGAAAGATGGTTTTACCCAACTGGTACAGTTCCCAGTAATAGCGATGAATAGCGGCTCGAAACCCAGGTAAATGGTCAGGATAAACATTTGGCCCATACAGCGTTTTGCCAGCCAAAATATCTGGAGCATCCATCGGTACATCCAGGGCAAAATCAAGCGCTTCATGCAAATCGCCACGTCCGTTGGGATCTGTATTTTCTTCTAGCAATGGGACGTAGCCCCGGTGATTTGGAGATTTTGAGATATGAATCTTCATTTTCTCCTCTAGCGGCAAGGAGAAAAAGCGTTTGGATTGTGCAAACGCATCGTCAATTACGGTTTGAGGGACACCGTGATGTTTGACGTAGAAAAAGCCGACTTGAATGCACGCCTCACACAATTGGGCTGCGACGGCTTGCCGTTCGGCCAGATCATCGCTTTTCATAGGCGCTAAGTCGATGACCGGAATGTGATCAAAAGGCATCTGTTTGGCCGTTAACCCATCTGATAGAATCCGCCGAATACCATTTCCTGTCTGAACGACTCGCATACAGTACACCTCTCCTCAAATATGGCAACCGTCAAAACGGTTAGGACAGGGGGTGTGGAGCTGCCCCCAGCCAGGATTTTTACTCCTGCAACCCTGTCCTAACTAACCTTCGATTACTTTAGAATCAATACAGACCTTAAAGCATGACCTTAAAGCATCGTCATTTGAGCGATACCCGGTCACAAACATACTCACAAACATAAACAGCAACTTGGGGAACGGGTTTTATCTTCAATCAGTTGTGAAACGCCTGTGTCTCTTTCACCGTTCTGTCAGGATCGCCATATAACGATTGCCTCCTTCGTAGGAGTGGAACCCCTACCTCCCCCTTTTTCTAGAGTTGCAGCTTCATATTGAACTGGCATAACTTAGAAAAACTTAAACTATTAAACATATTACTTTGTAATGGAAAAGCAGTTTTTTAACAATTGAACCTCCTCAATCAATGAAAGTTATATGAGCGAAATGCACTGAATCTATTGATGTTTAACATTTAAGTAGGTAGCCCTAATTAAACTGTGTTATAAAAACTGAGGAAATGCTTCAGAGGGGCACTCCCCCGGTTTTTAATTACGCCCTTCTACTCAGTTTCTTCACTTCGACAGATATATACTCAGTGTTCTTAATTTTCCCCGTAAACTGAATACACGTTGGTAAAATTAACTACTCAATTCTGGGGAATAATTCAGGTATTGTTTTGTGTTACCTCGTTATCTCTTCAACTGATTACAACGCAGTTGACGTATCAAATCTTGATTAGGAAATGGTGCAATGAGCAAAGTTCTCAATCGAAGGAGCGATCGCCGCGAAGAGGCCATCGAAGCCCAGGGAATTGAACGGGTGCCGCCCGACCAGCGATCGCATGTGCGAATTTTCGATAACTTCACCATGTGGATGTCTGCCAATCTGGTGCTGTCTACGATCGCCTTGGGGTCGCTAGCCATCAATATTTTTGGATTGGGCTTATGGGACAGCATCGCTGTCATCGTCGTTTTTAACCTGCTGGGTGTGTTGCCCGTCGCATTCTTCTCCACTCTGGGGCCGAAGTTAGGGCTACGCCAGATGACGATTACCCGCTTCTCGTTTGGCTGGTTAGGAGCCATCATCATGGCCATCTTCAATGTGATCGCTTGCCTGGGCTGGTCGGTCGTGAATGTCATGGTAGGTGGGCAGTTAGTCACGGCGCTGAGCAATGGATTGGTTCCAAGCTGGTTGGGAATTTTGATCATTGCAACGTTAACAACGCTGGTCAGCCTATACGGCTATCGCTATGTGCATGGCTACGAGCGCTATGCCTGGATTCCAATGGCGTTAATTTTCCTGATTATTTTTGCGATCGCTGCTCCTAACATGACCAATGTGGTTTCTAAATCCAGCGGTGTTGGCTATCTTGCGTCGCTTTTGTCATTTGGCAGCGCGATCTATGGCTTTGCGACGGGATGGAGTCCTTATGCGGCTGATTACAATGTAAAACAACCAGAAGATACTCCTGCAATCCGCGTCTTTTGGCTAACGTTTTTAGGGGTATTCACACCCTGTGTTTTGTTAGAAAGTTTGGGTGTAGCGCTGACCACCGTTACATCGTTAGGTGGCAAAAGTGGGGGAGAACTCATTGCAGCGGCGATCGCTCCCATGGGCGGCGTAGGAACGTTTATTTTGCTGTTTTTATCGCTCAGCGTAGTCGCTAACAACATTCCCAACGATTACAGTTTGGCGCTATCTATGCAGGTGTTAGGACGTCCTTTCCAGCGAATTAATCGTGCGGTCTGGACGTTAATTGGTTCGGTTGTGTATGTCATCATCGCTGTTTCAGCCTCCAGTGACTTTGACCACACGTTAGAAAACTTTCTGCTGGTGATTGCCTACTGGTTAGGCCCGTGGGGAATTATTCTGTTGATCGAACATTTCCGCTTTCGTAGAGGCCGCTACAACGTTGAGGATTGGAACCGTCCCCAATATTTGCCGATTGGGTGGGCCGCGATCGCTTCCCTCGCGATTGGTCTGATTGGTGTTTATTTAGGGGCAGCTCAGGTTGCATTTGTCGGCCCGATCGCAGGTTTGTTCAATCCGCCCTATGGCATGGATGTCGGTTTTGAGTTGGGCATCCTGTTTGCCGGAATGGCCTATATTCTGCTGCGTCCCGTTGAGTTAAAGGCGACCCATCGATAGCATGTTATGACAGGCAAGCGCCATTTTTGCCGCGCTGCGTGGCAAAAATGGCAGAAAGATACGCCTCTCGCGTTGCGAGAGGCATATCTTTCTGTATTCATCGAATGTGTATTTATCGAATTCACGCTGACATTTCAGGAGTAACAGATTCATATCAACGTGAATTCGATAGCCCGATTTTGCGTGCGCGTCGCGTCGCGCCACTCTCACAAAAGCCCGTCCGTCGAATTCACGTCATATCAAATTTAGAGAAACATGCGATCGCATCCATACTTTATCTGAGTTTTCCATACCTTCTGAATATCAACGCAGATTCGGATAACCTGATTCAGTGTGAAATTCCATAGTTTTCCTGTAACGACAGCAATTGTTAGCTGTCCTATTGTTGTCAGTGTGAAGCTTCTGGACGATTGATTCCCAGCCAATGCTGACTTAACTAGGAGGATGGCTAATGAACATTACATTGAGTCTTTGCCAAAAGTATATTTATACTTCTCAGTGGATTACGTTTACTGCATTAAACCTGTTACAAGTTTCTAAGTCGATAAGATATCATTGGCTGTCTCTTCTTTATTGCTCTACTGATGCTTCAGTATCTCTTTGGCAAAGATGCGATCGCTCTATTCAACAGTACTCAAGTGTTTATGACTTGCCCATGTGGAGTACTTTGTGCCTCAAAATTGTAGTTTGTTAAAATTCTCTACAATCTGACTCTCTTTAAAGGCGATCGCTCTGCAATCTGGGAAACCTAACCTACAGAGCGAAATAACCTATCAAACATTTAAGCGTGAAGAGAGGGCAGAATGCAGAAATTTGAGTGGAATGACAGTCTAAGTGTCGGCGTTCCCATGATTGATACACAACACAAAGAACTCATCATTGCCTTTAATGATCTATCCGATGCGATCGAACAGGGAAACGGCACGACAGCCATCAAAAAATTGCTCACCTTCTTGAAATACTACGCTGAATGGCATTTCGAACAAGAAGAAAGCTGTGCAGCTAAATATAAGTGTGCGATCGCCGACACGAATCACAACGCGCATGTTAAATTCATGGAGATCTTTAGCGGTTTGCAAACGCAGTATCGCGAGAGTGGTGCCAGCGACGAGATTGCCCGGAAAGCTCATGCTCAACTGGCAGACTGGTTGGTCAGCCACATTATGACGATTGATACTCAAATCGGCCAATGCATTCGTCACGCGAAAACAGGCGTGTAACCTTAATGGGCGATTTTTTGATGCGAGAGCGTGCAGAGTTGCTCTGCACGTTTTTATGTTGAACTCGCGTTAATAGAAACACAAAGTATCAAACATCTAACGCAAATTTGATAGTGCTATTGCAGTGCTCGATAAGCGCTGCAACAGCAAAAAATGAACATGAAAACTGCTGGCAAAATGTGAGCTATAACTGTCCTAAATAACTGATGAGATAGGATGGGTTGAGAGAAACGTACTCAAAAGGGTGCGCTTTGCACAACCGATTCACAATTGCTGTTGCTTACCGTAGTGAGATATTGAGTGTTGAGAGTCGTTTAATAGCATGTTCTGCCACTCTGATCTGGCGTTGCTCGGTTGCTTGCTTTGCGAACTAACCCAATTAAGGTAGACACAACAACGCACCTGCGAGTTTGTCCTCCTGCTTGATGCACCAAGACCAGACGTCCAAGTTGACCATTCGCATTACCTTCCTGATCAAATTGCAACTTGTACGTATCACCATTAGTTGCAAAAGTGGTTTCGTGAATGTCAATATGAGCACCTTCTGGAAAATTTTGCCATTCAGAAGTCGTAGGAACTCGATTGGCAGGATGAGTTGCTCCCTGAACTCTACCATTGAGTTCGCGGAAGCTAACCTGCTGGAGTGTGTGTAATCGTTTTGCGTCATTTTGAGTTTGGCGGATCAGTTGAAATGCTTGATCCTGAGCTGTATTAAGAGTATAGGTGTGAAGGTATGAAAACCAATGAGGAACAGTGAATGCACCCATAATTGTTAAGATACTGACTACAGCAAGAACTTCAGTCAGCGTAAAACCTGAGGACAAACGGATGACAGAACTAATGTTTTTGGATTTGAGGTGACGAGCAACCTGAAAATTATTGAGCATAGTGCCTCTCGATGAGAAAACGTAATTACTGTATTCAGACTCAATATAGAGATGTTTAGTCAAAAAGCTCTAGAAATTGAACTGAATAAAAACTAAAAATAGCAGTTCCAATCATTTACAAGATAGATAGATCGCGAGAAATAAATCCTGTTTAGATGTGCTTTTTATAGCTAATCGGAACTGCTATGTCTCTAACGTTCCCACACAATTAATTAGAGCATCAATGAATAGTCAGGTAATCTTGATTTAAGCTCTTTGAACACTCTATATGTAAGAAAAAGTATGATGTAATCATCAAAAATACGCATAAGTAAAATATTCTTCGGAGACCTTATATTTCGGCTTAGCTGCATTTACTGATAAATTGATTTTTGAAAATAGTTGAACTATCTACAGCAATCCTTAGGAGGCCGCGAATGGAGTTGTGTGACGCATTTCGTGAGCCACATAACTCCAAACGGTCGGTTTCTAAGCACGAAATGCCCGGAAAATCGACCCTTTGGCGAGATGCTAGTCAATTTTGCAAATCTACTGATTTGTCAGGAGAAACGGACTGGTTCCTGGATGGCTAAATCGTCTTCGTCCAGACTTTACAGATCCTTGAAGAGAATTTCAGAAACGCTCTATATATTTCCCAGGCGATACAATTGAGAAGGTGCTTACGGCCAATCTATTTATCATTTATTTCTTTGACTCATGTTAAAGCCATTTCCGTGGAAACCATTAACACTAGCGGCATTTGTTATTCTCATACCAGCTGTCATTTCGAGCTGTGGGCGATCGCCCCAGCCATCTGCTCAGGAATCGTTTCAGGAATCGATGAATAGCTCGGAATGTAAGGAATTTGCAGCCTGGTATAGCAAGACGACCAGTGGTAATGTGCCTGCACCCAGCGCGACTTCGGCCAGTGCGGCTATTGAGGAGCAAGCTAAAATACAAGAGCAATGGGCAGAGGAATTAAATGCGATCGCATCATCAGATAAAACATTTCAAGATCTAAAAAATCGTTTGGTTAAACAACAAAAAGATTTTGCTAATCTGCAACGACAACAGGCGAAGGCAATCGAATCAAACAATACCGCAGAGCAAAATCGCATTAAGTCTGTAATGCAGGCGTCTGTCATCACCGTCAATCAATCTGTAGCTGAATTACTTAAATACTGTAGTCAACGTTAAGGAACGTAGATTTAACAAAACCCAAAATTTATTTTTTAAAGTGTGGCTGAGCCACACTTTAAAAAATAAATTTTGGGTTTTAATTAATCCATGATCCTAAGGAAAAATAAAAACCAAAAGATTGGGGGCGAAGTGCGGCAACGTTGCGCTTCGCCCCCAATCTTCTGAGTATCCTTTACCGAATCTGCTGTATGTCCTGATTCGTGCCGGGACGAATGTCTTCAGCCCGATAATTGGGCACTTGCTGGCTAGCCACCTGGTAATGATCCTGGATAGCAGGCAGCAGTTGATTTGCAAACGCTGTTAACGTCGGGTTTTGACCCTGCTGAATTTGAGTTTGATAAAGAGAAATCGCTTTCAAATGAGCATTCACTTGAGTGCCCATATAAGCCTGATCGAATTCAGCACCAGACAGTTGAGACAATCGAGTAGCGATCGCCCGACTGAGGGGATCAACCGCGGCAGGAATCGAAACACGGTTTTGGTTGGCAAGCTGCGTTAAGTCACGGTTTGCTGCCGTATGCTCTTGAATCATTCTCTGAGCATATTGTCTGACGGTGTTGTTATTAGACCGTTGCAGTGCCAACTGAGAGGTTTGAATTTCAGCATTATTGCCTTGAATCGCCATCGTCAAAAATTCGCGATCGATCGGACTCAGTGCAGCAGAAGGGGTAGTGGAACGGCCAGGATTTGGTGTAGTCGGTGTCACTCCGGCCCCGGGAACATTCGGTCGATTAGGACTGGGACGAGGCGTAACTTGAGCGACTCCAGGCAATCCGATCAGGGAAACTAGAGCAGCGGCTCCAAGTGCGCCTGATATTCGTTTCAACAATCCTACAGACGTGAATTGACTCATGGTTCTAAACCCCAAATTTTAAACATTGAAAGCATTGAATTAACTGAAACGGTGTTTCTGATTCCTTTGATTCCGTGCTCTCTAGCAGCCTAATGACTGCTACGCATTTCTGGCCTCTATCAAAAGAAGGGAGGCTCAGAGGCTGCGTCCCAGCCGGGGGCTTCACCTCTGCACCCCGTCCTAATCTATAGCGATCTTCAACCGCTTAAAACCCGTTTTTTTGTTTAAGAGCCGCGCGGAGCGCGGCTCTTAAACAAAAAACCGTAGTTTACCCAAATGAGAACCGCTGTAAATAGTCACGGCTTACATCTAATCCATGAGAATCGGGCTTGTAGGGGTGTGCGTGACGCGCAACAACCCTACAAGCTTGATTTTGCGAGCTCATCGCGCACACAAAATCGGATGATCGAATTCACGTTAATCTGTTTCTCAATTGAAAAAAAAGGGAATTCTTAGGGATAAAATCTGGTTAGAGTATCTGGACCATGAGTATTCGTAGACGCTCGTTTCTCCAGCTAGGAGCGGGACTGGCCCTAGCCTCAATCGCCCACGGGTGTAGCCATTCATCCCAAACAGGCCCAACTCTAAATGTGAGTAGCCAGCTATTGGAACGCATCAAAAAACGGGGATATTTGCTAGCTGCGACTGAGGACGATTATCCTCCCTTTGAATTTTTAGTAAATGGCAAGCCAACCGGATACGACTATGAGCTTTTGGAGCAGCTAAGAGCTTTAGTTTCTTTTGAAATCCGGCAAGAAATTTTACCCTGGCAGGGCATCCTTCCGGGCGTTGCGGATGGTAAGTATGACGTAGCCCTTACAGCCGTTGGGATTACAGATGAGCGATCCAAGTTTTTAGATTTTACGGTTCCAATCTCTGAATCCACCATCGCGTATGTTAAGCGTAAAGATGACAGTTCTATCAAAAGCTTGAAAGACTTATCTGGTAGGACGTTAGGAGCACAGCAGGGTGGCGTCTCTTTTGCGGCTGTACCCGATTTGGAAACAGCCCTGAAACAACAGGGTGGCAAGCTGGGTACCATCAAACAGTACCGAAACTTTTCAGAAGCATACCAGGATTTGTTGAATCATCGCATTGATGCTGTGCTGCACAACATTGTTTCACTTTCTGTATTGGTTAGTGAAAAGCCAGCCATCTTTGAGCTGGGCGAGCGGGTTAGCCGAACATCCTATGCGGCATGGGCTGTCAAGAAAGGCAATCAAGAGCTTTTAGATGTGCTCAATCGCTTCTTGATGGATGCGCGTCAGCAGGGTGAATTCACAAGGCTTCAACAAAAGTGGCTCAAGATTACGTTTGGTAACTTACCCACTCAACCGCTACTACCAGGCGATCGCCCCATTCTCTAAATCTGGCTTCACGCCTTGGTTCGCTTATTATGAATGCAATCTTGCTATGAAAGTTTCTGGTCTACAGCGTAATTTATTGATGCGGCTGTTAATCGGCAGTACCACTCTACTCATCAGCTCAGCCGCGTATTACAGCTATCAAGTTGTTCGTAACCTAACTCTAGAAAGCCTGAAGCGCAATGCTTTTCTGGAAGTTCAGCAGGGGGCTGAGTCGATTGACAGTTGGTTAGCCAAATTAAAAGTGCATGTGACCACGTTGGCAAATACATCGGCTGTGCGATCGATGGATTGGACAACCGCTGAACCTTACTTGAAAGCAGAAGTCATCCGCTTTAGTGATGTTTCTACGATTGGGATCAGTAAGCTTGATGGTCAGGAACATACCATCGGTGAGGCTCCCAGTAACGTATCAGGCTATTCTTTCTTTCAAAATGCCATTGCTGGGCAAACAACGGTTAGCGATCCATTACTCAACGATAAAACAAAAACTGAACAAGTCATTGTCGCTGCACCGATTTGGCAACAGTTTGATTCTACTAGCGCACCCGTGGGTGAAATTCACAGCACGGTTAGCCTCGATCGCATGACTCAAGTGGTCGAGCAACTCAAATATGGCGAAAACAGCTATGCACTCGCATTGAATTCACAAGGACAGGCGATCGTTCATCCTAATCTAGCGTCATCCTCTGGATTAGACTCCTCTGGTGCTCAATCAGGACATACAGCGGATCTTCCCATTACACAACACATGATCCACAAACAGCCAGGAATTGAACTGGAATATGTTGATGGAACATGGCAATATGTCGCCTACTTACCACTGCAAGAGGCTGATTGGTCGGTGGTATTGGTCATTCCTCGTGCCAACATCGAGAGCCAACTGCGATCGCTCGATATCATTGCGTTAGTGATTGGTGGATTAGCCACCACGATGATTGTGATGCTCTGGCAAGTTCAGTCACTAGAACAACAACAGCTCAAGAAGTCTAACGAAAAGCTAGAACAACGCGTAGCAGAACGAACATCTGAACTTTCAACCACATTAGAACAGTTGCGGCAGTCGCAATCGCAGCTTGTACAGCACGAGAAGATGTCTAGCTTGGGCCAGATGGTGGCAGGAGTTGCCCATGAAATTAATAATCCAGTGAACTTCATTCATGGCAATCTACTCCATATCAATGAATACTCTCAAAATTTACTCTCTCTCATTCACCTCTATCAGCAAGAGTATCCCAATAACAGTCCCAGAATTGCGGCTGCGATCGATGATGTAGATCTTGAATTTATCGTCAATGATTTGCCTAAAACAGTATCCTCCATGAGAGTGGGAACTGAGCGCATTCGAGAGATTGTGCGATCGCTACGCACCTTTTCCCGCCTGGATGAGGCTGAGTTTAAAACGGCCAATATTCACGAAGGTCTCGATAGCACGTTAATGATCTTGCATAATCGGCTGAGAGCTAAACCCGAACACTCAGAGATTCAGGTCATTAAAGAATATGGGGATATTCCTGACATCGACTGCTATCCGGGGCAGCTCAACCAGGTGTTTATGAACCTTTTGAGCAATGCAATCGATGCCTTAGATGACTACAATCAACAGCACGCAACCGATGAGATAAAAGATGTTCCCAGTTGCATTCGCATCCGCACCAACCTGATAGAGGGCGATCGCCTCTTCATATCTATTTCGGATAATGGTGCAGGCATAAGTAACGATGTGCAGGCCAGATTATTTGATCCCTTTTTCACCACAAAACCTGTCGGTAAAGGCACAGGATTAGGATTAGCGATTAGCTATCAAATCATAGTTGAACGGCACGGTGGCAAGCTCTCCTGTCACTCAACACCAGGAGAAGGATCGGAGTTTGTGATTGAACTGCCCGTGTATCAAAACAGTAAAATGAGATTTGCGCTACACCAGTAGGTGATGTTTGCATAGCTGAAGCCTGTGAAGTTGAACTATAAACGCTTAGGACTACTGGTACTGGCAATCTTGATGATTGCCTCATCGTGGTTAGGAATTGCGGTTGCTCGATCAGGGTTAGAGGTGCGATCGCTCCAAAAAGAAAATGTTCCCTTGCTTTACCTGGCTCCTCAAGAGGCAAAGGCAGCTCCAGGTGTTTTAGTTGCACATGGGTTTGCGGGTTCCAAACAGTTGATGTTGGGCTATGGACATGTATTGGCTCATGCAGGCTATGCGGTGATGCTATGGGATTTTGATGGGCATGGAGCAAATGGAACTCGCTTACAGCAGCGGTATGAGTTGCAGCAGAATCTAGATGTTGCGTTACAAGCTTTATTAGAACAACCCCAGGTTGACCCAGATCGGCTGGCACTGTTAGGGCACTCAATGGGTAGTGGAATTGTGATGACGGCTGGCATTCGTAACCCCGATCGCTTTGCTGCAACGGTTGCCGTTTCTCCAACAGGGGCGACCGTCACGCCTCAATCTCCTCGAAATCTTCAGCTACAGGCAGGCAGTGGAGAAGGAAGCTTCGTTGGTAATGCCGAACGATTATTGGCACAGGCAGGAGGGGAAAATGCCAATCTTGCCACAGGACTGGGGCGAGAACTGGTTGTCATTCCTGGCGTCGAGCACATTACGATTTTGTTTAGTGATGGCAGCCATCAGGCTGCGCTACGCTGGCTGGCTGCAACGTTTGGCAAGCTCAACGATAGCCAGTATGTCGATCGCCGTATGGCTTGGTACGGCTTACATTTGTTGGGTTGGTTGATAGGCTTAGCCGCAATTGCACCTCTCCTGAATCAACCTCAAACCATCCCCGTGAAACCAGCCCCAATTCGACGATGGGCAGGATTGATTGCTGCGCCGTTGGTGGCAACTGCGGGATTGGTGTTACTGAATCAGGTGTTTGAACTCCAGAATTTGGGTGGGGTGCAAGTGGGTGGAGCCGTTGGAGTCTGGTTCTTGATAGCTGGATTAACCTGGCTGGGCGTGTTAGCCCGATTCCCTCGTCCTACCCTTCGTGCTATTGGTCTGGGAATCCTGCTGTTTGTTGTCCTCTGGATTGCCTTTGGTGCAATGGCGCAGGTGGTCTGGCTTCAGTGGTGGCTGATTCCCATTCGACTGAGAGTGTGGTTACCTGTAGCGATCGCCTGTTTTCCCTGGTTTCTGGTATTTCGCAACTCGATTCACCAATTTGCAACTCGACTTACCAATTTGCAACTCGACTTACCAACTTATATAATACCTGTACCTCATAACAAGATGGTACTTCATGAGACCCAGTACAAGCCGCGCTCTCGATCGATGGTGTGCCTCTACATTTAAGAATCATCTTAATGAAGCCAGGGGATTTGGTGAAGGGTTTTCCTACCGCCCTTGGCATAGAGTAGAAGAATTTTCTTCAGAGGGGCGCGCTTCCCGATATCCTGGTTGGAAAACGGAAAAAAGGGTCCATCACCTTTTTTCCGACAATGAAAAACGTTTCTTCTTCCTATGCGAGTGGTCCGATAAGGTTCTTGACATTCGTGAACAGTACCCATTGCTCGATTATGAATTGGGGATGAAGATAGCACGCGATATGGGTATAGAGTATCCACGTGCTAAAGACGGTACGCCTTGGATCTTCACTACTGATTTTATGCTCACTATCAAAGATGGTGAGAAAATTAAGCAGATTGCTCGAACTATGAAGCCTGAAGGCAAACTATCCAAGGATCTTGTAAGTCAGAATTTTGAGTTAGAGCGCCGATATTATGCTCATTTTGGTACTGATTGGGACATTATTACAGAAAAGAGAATCCCTCGCACTTTAGCCGGTAACCTTGAGTGGATTCATAATGACTACTGGCTTGAAGATGAAGGTGACATAAGTGCAGCGGATTTACAAGCTACTGCTAGGATGCTGAAAACTCGCCTTCAAACAAAAGGTGTGAAAATTAATCAAATAACTGAGCAATTGGACGAGGAATTGAACCTTGCTGGAAGTGCAACATCACTACGTTTGTTTCGTCATCTCCTTGCTCGTAAAGAGGTTCAAATGGATTTATTAAACACAAAAGTCAGTGGTTATTTGCTGACAGACAAAATTATGAACATTACGAAGTCCAACACATAATCACTCAATAAGAATAACCTTATGGAATCCTATTTATTCGAGCGAGAAGTCATACGCTGGAGTTGTGAGTCTGGTTCACCGCTAATTGAGCGAGTGATTTGGACTGACGATATATTAGCTTTTACATTTGACATTTCTGCGAAGAATGGATTTCCAGAACCTCGACGTGTATCCGATATCTTGGATGCACTAGCTACAGGAACTGCTGAACGCATTCCCGACCCATGGGCACGAATAATTCGTGATGAAGATTTGAACGATCGAGAGCGAGAAGTTCGTGATA
>DATNPS010000345.1:0-14492 GCA_036703095.1 Crinalium sp.
CCCGGTACGGTGGATGCAGGCTATCGGGGAGAAATTAAGGTGCTGTTGCTCAACCTTGGGGCTGAACCGTTTCACATCAGCAAAGGTCAACGAATTGCTCAACTGGTTGTAGCCCCTGTGCTGTGCGCTCGCTTCGCGGAGGTTGATGATTTAAGCCCATCGACTCGTGGTAGTGGTGGATTTGGATCGACAGGAGTCCTGTCTGATTATCGGAAGACTCAGCCTGACGAATGAATCCGCGGCTACCTGAACAAAGTCCGCCGATGCGACTGGCATTCTAGGGGCGAAGATTGGTTTGGCGAGTAGCGACGATTTAATCAGCAATTCTCATTTTGAAGCCCATTGTGGGTTTTAATTGCTTTGCTTGCTGGGCCTCGATTCTTAATTTCCGGTTCGTTGTGTTCTCAATAATTGGGCGATCGCCTTCACTAATTCGGCTGGCTCCACGGGCTTCGAGATATGCTGCTGAAATCCGGCAGCCAGGGCTTGCTGTTGGTTGAGTTCTCCGGCGTATGCGGTGAGGGCGATCGCGGGAGTTTGCCCACCCTGCTCCGGCGACAAGGTGCGAATCTGCTGTAACAGCATGTATCCGTCCATATCTGGCATACCGATGTCGCTGAGGAGAATATCTGGTCGCACCTGGGGCATTGCAGCCAGAACTTCTTGCGCAGATCCAACCGCGATCGCCTCAGCCCCCACCTGCTCCAGAAGAAACGTCACGATTTCGCGAGTATCCGTATCATCATCCACCACTAAAACTCGAATCCCCTTTAAGCTCAGCGATGAATGGAGCGCTTGAACTTCCGAAGGCTCAGGGAGATGGGCTGGCAGGAGCGGTAGCCTAACAGTAAAAGTTGCCCCCATGCCCTCGCCGGGACTATCGGCTTGAATCGTTCCACCGTGCAATTCCACTAAATGACGAACGATCGACAACCCTAACCCCAACCCACCAAACTTGCGCGTGGTAGCACTATCTGCCTGACGAAAGTAATCAAACACATAGGGCAGAAAATCGCGAGAAATGCCCCTTCCGGTGTCGCTGACGGTGATTTGAGCGAAAGATGGGGTAGTGGGTGTGGGGTGTCGGGTGTCGGGTGTGGGATGGGATGAAAGAGGTGGGGAAGGTGGGGAAGATGGGGAAGGTGGGGAAGTAAGAAAACTGCCGTCTCCCCCATCTTCCCTATCTCCCCCATCTCCTATCTTCCTCTCTCCTCCAATCACCTCCAACCTCACCCCTATCCTTCCGCCATTGGGTGTGAATTTGACGGCATTGGAGAGTAGGTTCCAAATGACTTGCTGTAGGCGGGTTGCGTCGCCTGCAATCTTTCCGACTTCAGCGTCAAGGGTGGTTTCGATGCGAATGGATTTGGCATCTGCGGCGAGCCGCACTGTTTCGATCGCCGCTTTAATGATGGACGTGAGATGGATGGGGGCGACAGTAAGGCTCAGCTTGCCCTGTAAGATGCGGGATACATCGAGCAAATCTTCAATTAATTCAGATTGCAGTTTGGCATTTCGCTCAATGGTGGCCAGGGCTTGCTGCGTTCTGGATGGGTCTAACCTGCCACTCTGCAACAGCCGTGACCAACCGAGAATCGGATTGAGGGGCGATCGCAATTCGTGAGACAGCACCGCTAAAAATTCGTCTTTAATCCGGTTTGCCGCCTGGGCTTCTTCGCGTGAGGATTCTGCGGCTGTCCGGGCTTGCTGTTCGGCTTCATACAGTTGGGCTTTTTCGATCGCAACAGAAGCCATTTGCGCTAGCTGTACCAGAATGGCTTCATCGGCTTCGCTAAACTCACCCTCAAGCTTGTCGGAAAGCTGGATTAGCCCTATGTTCTGTCCCTCCCGGTTCACTAATGGGGCAGCCAACCAACCCCGCATGGGAGGATGCCTGTCTGCCTCTTTGCCAAATCCTTGCCAACGGGGATGTGCCTCTAGCTCGGCTTGCGTCATCCGCATGGAACGATTTAGATGGCACACGCAGGCATAAATGCCGGAGCCATCCGGCTTTTCATCGTAATCACGCCACTGAGCATACTTATCCGACAGGGAGATGGCCGTAATGGCCTGTGACCAGTTATGGTCAATCGTTAGACTCGTGACCGATTGATGAGCACCAATAATGGCGGCGGCCTGGTCGGTAATTACTTGCAGGACGGTTTCACTGGAAAGCGCAGAATTAATAGCCACAGCGGCTTTGGTCAAACCGTGCAGTTGCTTAAAGTAATGGCGTTCGCGAATCAGCAATTGTTCTCGTTCCAGTTCAGCTCGTTTGCGATCGGTGATCTCGGTGACGAATAGCGTTATGCCTTCTGATGACGGGTAGACGTGATTTTCAAACCAACGATTCCACAGGGAGTAGTAGTACTCAAAATGAACTACCTGCTGTTCTGCGATCGCTCCCCGTAGCTGCTGTTCAAACTCGCTGCCTACCACCTCGGGAAACAGTTCCCAAATGCTTTTCCCCAGCAGCGCATCCCTGGACAAGCCAACGGTTTCGACCACACGGTCATTCACATAGATGTAGCGCCATTCCTGATCCAGCACGAGAAATTGATCGCTGATGCCTGACAAAACGGCTTCCAACTGCGCTTTTGCCGTTTCTACCTCTTGCCGTTGGGTCTGTTCGCGGCGGGTGGCCTCTTGCCGCAACTGAGATAGTTTTAGCGTTGCTTCTACGCGCGCCAGCAGTTCACGCGCTGAAAAGGGCTTAATCAGATAATCGTCGGCTCCCGCTTCTAATCCTTCTACGCGGGCTTCTTCCCCGGCTCGTGCGGATAGCAGAATAATCGGCACTTCTCGCGTTTGCGGGTCGGCTCGCAGCGCTTTCAGCAAGCCAAATCCATCTAGATTGGGCATCATGACATCGGTCAAGACCAGATCGGGAACCTGCTCACGGATCGAGGCTAGAGCAGCTACCCCATCGGCTACAGCCGTCACCTCATAATGCTGACTGAGCAACCGTTTGACGTAATCTCGCATGTCAGCATTGTCTTCGACTAAAAGAATCTGTGCTGACTGAATGGAGTGACGTTTAGCGGTTGGAGATGGAATCGCCAGGTCTGGGCTTAGCTCCATGCTTAGTACAGGCACGTCAGCGTCGTCGGGCAACCAGCGCTGCGCTTCTTCCAGATAAGGCGTTGGATCTAATGCTGTAGAACTCAAGTTTCGAGCCGCTTTGATACGATCTTGCGGCAAATGGTCGATTCCAGTTGGAATGGCGATCGTGAAGCACGTACCGACTCCCGGAGTGCTGCTCACGTGAATCTTTCCCGAATGCAGTTTTACCAATTCCTGCACCAGCGATAGGCCAATGCCTGACCCTTCAAAACTGCGGCCCTGCGCTTCTTTGACTCGATGAAACCGTTCAAATAAATGAGGTAGCTCGGCGGCGGGAATGCCGATACCTGTATCCTGCACCGCCAGTTCAATCCGATCGCCCGCCTGATGCAGACGAACTGAAATTTCCCCTTCAAAGGTGAACTTAAAGGCATTGGACAGCAGATTGAGGACGATCTTCTCCCACATGTCCCGATCGATATAAATGGGTTCAGGCAGCGGTGGACAATCTACCGTCAAATGCATTCCGGCCCGCTCGATCGTGGATCGAAAAACCCCAGCCAGATCAGTGGTTAGCATCGCCAAATCGGTCGGCTCATACACGGCTTCAATGCGTCCAGCTTCGATGCGCGAGAAATCGAGCAGCGTGTTAACCAGTTTCTGTAAACGCAAGGCGTTGCGATGAATCAATTCCAGGCGATCGCGCTGTATTCCATTTTCCGCGTCCCGTAGCGCATCCTCAGCAGGGCCAAGGATCAGCGTCAGAGGCGTGCGGAATTCATGACTGACGTTTGAGAAAAATATAGTCTTGGCTCGATCCAGTTCTGCCAACTGTTCTGCCCGCTGGCGCTCTTCTTCATAGGAACGCGCATTGGCGATCGCCGTTGCCATTTGTCCGGCCACTTGACCGAAAAAGCTGCGGTAGTTATTGTCTAAGCGGCGACGTGGACTGGCGACAGCGACCAGTACTCCAAATATTTTGGCTTGTCCAGGAGTGGCGATCGGCAACACCATTGCTTCTTGCGGCGGTTCTGGCCAGGGACTGCCGGGGAGCGTTCCAAATCGGGCCACCAGGTCATCAATGACGTGGGATTGGGCCGTTTGAGCAACCTGCGCGATCGCCCAGACATCTTCCCTGTCAGGCACGTCCAGAGTGACTGTTTTAGGGGCAGCAGGATGACTCAGAATGGCATTAGTGCCCTCATAAAGGAAAGCCTGTCTCTCGTCGGGGTGAATCAGGTAAAGCAGTGAAAACGGGATGTCCTTCGGATCAGATTTCAGGACAGCAGTCATCAGCTCACAGGCGTCTTCAACGGTTTTCGCAATTCCGGTTCGAGACGCCAATTCCCGCAGCAGTTGAGCACGGCGATCGTTTAAAACTCTATAGGTTGTCTCACTGACGACATTAAAAATGCCATCAATCACGCCTCCCTCACCCTGAATCGGGTTAAACGTGTAGTCAAAAAAGCACTCTTCGGTGTATCCAAAGCGGTGCATAGCCAGAAGCTCGTCGCTGTGGAAGATGCCCTCACCCGTTCCTAACACCGTGGCAAACTCCGGGCCAATATCTTCCCAAATTTCAGGCCAAACTTCGCGACCGGGCCGACCAAGCGACCAGGGATGCTTATCGCCAACAATAGGCCGCCAAGCATCGTTGTACAGCAGCAGGCAATCTGGCCCCCAATAAATCGCAATGGGAAAGCGTGAGTTGAGGCAAATGCTCAGGGCCGATCGCAAGCTTTGGGGCCATTGCTCTACCGGGCCAAACAGCGTCTTTGACCAATCAAAAGAGCGCATGAGAGTTCCCATAGCTCCGCCACCCATAAGGCATTCATACCCTTCGGCTGGTGTCTCACGCCCATTCATTTCGCCACTACTCTCAAGAAACTCTGGAGACACCGATTGACCTCATTGCTGCAAACTCGATTGAGCACTGTAATCCTAATTCTTTATAAAACCTGTGCGACTAAACCGGAGAGTTCCCTGCATCGGGTGGTTTCCTGATGGCGTAGCCTCAGCGTTTGAACGTGGCATTATTTGAACGTGGTATCAAACGTATCGTTGTTAAATTAACAATTAACAAGTCTGAGATCTCTCTAAGTCGTGTTTGGTTTAATGCTTGCTGTAATTTTTGTAATTAAGTTTTTGTAATTAAGTATGAATAAGTAGAAATCACTGTGGCACAGGTTTGAAAGGCGTGTTGTGACCGACGCCCAGGCTGAGTTTTGTATATCACATCCTCAAGACGTAAAACTTCTGCCTAGAGAGTTAGGCGATCGCCCGGCAAATCTCTATCGGTTCCTAAAATGAGAATTTCTGCTCCATTTCACAGCAATTCTCATTCTGTGAATCGGTGCGTGCCGACTCACCTGCGGCGAGTTGGCACGCACCGATTACAGGTTTGGCGTGCCCGTCGAGCGCACCAGACCTACAATCAGTTTCAAAATGAGAATTGCTGGAATATAGAGTTCAAACAGCGGTTGCGATACGTCGCCATATTATGACAAGCTTTGTATTCCACAGGCGCAAGAACCGTGATGGGTTTGGGTTTATTGAAAGGGAGTTGATATGGCGAATGCTTGGGATGAGACCTTAACAGATCAGGAGAGCCATCTGCTCCAGCCCTTTGTCACCAATTTAGAGCGTCCGATCTTTGGATTACGCAACCTCCCCGAAGTCGTGAAAGGTGCGCTGTTTTCTCGCTATAGCCGCAGCGACAAGAGCTTGCGCCGAATTCTGTTAGACGAATTTATTCAGGCACCGGAAGCTAGCTTTGAACGAATCGTCGGTGGAGCCGCTGATGGTAATGCCGACCAGCTTGTCGCGACTCAACAGGCAGAGGCTTTTTATGATCGCGTCCTAGTTGGTTACGGAGACGACTCAGTCGCTGAGTTGGGAGGGGCGCATCTGGCCTGTGAGGGGATCAGCAATATTGCTGCCAAAGCATTAGAAGATAGTCGGCTAGGTCTATCGCCCCTGGAGAAATCTACCCGCTACGTTCCCTTTAACCGCAAGGTGGATGGCCGATATCGCTACTACCGGGAGCCATCCATTATGGCGTCTCCTCATGCTGAACGGTATGAGAACACGCTGGATCACCTATTTGATACCTATTCGGGATTGATCGAGCCGCTGTTGGTTTGGGTGCAGGAACGCACGCCCAGAGATCTGGCTACCTCAGAACGGGCTTACAACAGCGCAACCCGCGCGAAAACCTTTGATCTGCTGCGCGGACTGTTGCCGATGGCGACGCTAACCAACGTGGGGTTATTTGGCAATGGACGAGCTTTTGAATACCTGCTGGTGAAACTGGCTGCCTCCCCCCATGAGGAAGTGCGATCGCTCAGTGCGTCCATGCAGCAAGAGTTAGATTGCCTGATTCCCTCATTTGTAAAGCGGGCTAAGTCGGAACGGGGTGCTCAGTATGCCCACTACCTGTCCAGCAATCGCGATCGCACCTATCACCTGGCTCAGCAACACTTGAAGCACGTAGATCTTGCCGCCGCTTCGACTACAGACTTAGTGGAGTATGACCCGGAAGCTGAAGTCAAAGTCGTTACAGCGATTTTGTATTCCCACACAGATTTAACCTTTGAGCAGGTCAAGCATCACGTTCAGAGCTTATCGGCAGACGAGAGAGCTGAGATTATTAATTGCTATGTGGGCGATCGCGGTTCCCGGTTCCACCGTCCGGGACGCGCGTTTGAAGAGGCGTACTACACCTTCGATGTGCTAGCCGATATTGGGGCATATCGAGATTTGCATCGCCATCGCGTGTTGACCCAAGAGCGACAGCGCTACACCGTGCGGCACGGTTATGTGGTTCCCCCGGAACTCTACGACGCGAATCTGGCAGAACCGTATTGCAACGCGCTGGATCAAGCGGCTGAAACGGCTAATATCATCAGTCAGGATTTACCAGAGGCTGCTCAGTATGTTGTACCAATGGCGTATCGGGTGCGCTGGCGGATCACGCTAAACCTGCGCGAGGTTTATCATTTTGTCGAGTTGCGGAGTGCGAGACAGGGGCATCCCTCCTATCGAGCGATCGCCCAGGATATGTATCGCCATATTCAAGCGGTGCATCCCAGTCTGGTCGCAAATCTGCACTTTGTGGATCTGAATGATTACGCGCTGGAACGATTGGCCGCCGAGCAAAAAATTGACGCAAAATTAAAGCAGCGTGATCAAGAGCCGCTAACTAAAAATGGCTGACATTGTTCTCAACTAGCCTTACCCAGCAACGCTTTCATTCACCGGGAAGCGATCGATGAGCTGAATAGCTCTCGCCGCATTGAGTTTCAAGCTTTGTGGCAGATGAGGGACATGGGGAATTTGGGAAAGAAAGTCGAGCGTTCGGCGTAAGATCCGCACCACGTCGCCTTCATCCAAACTGGTGTTGGCGCACAGTTCGGCCCATTCTTCTCCCAAGGCCCATTGCTCAACCAGCCCAATGAAGTCATATTCCAGCCAGACGGGGAAGATGATTTGGTGGCGACGCTGGAGCTGAAAGAGTTGGCGTCGGATGCCCCGTAGCCCACCCAGTGCCTCTTCGACTTCACCGGGAGGCTCGTAATTCGCCCAGCTATCCGGACGTGATACTTCAGTCACCAGCGCGGCACAAGCTGCCGCTAAATGATGCGGGTCGAGCTGATCCAGTTCGGCAGAGGCGAGAGCCAGTCCCAGCCAGAGTTCGTTATCGCCGCGAATCGCGGCAGCCACCTGCCCCAGTGGGGTTGGCGTAAGATCCTCTAAACCGCCAAACTGCTGCAAAATTTCCATGAGATTTAGAAATTCTTGCCAGTAGCGCTGCGATAGCTTGCCGAGTTTTTGCTGGCGATCGCTCAACTCTTCCTTCAACCGATTAATCCGATGCTGCCGTTTTAGCAGATTGCCGGGATTGCCCCACTGGTGCACGGGGTGGCTGGTAATCTGCTCTTCCACCATTGCTACCCGCTCCATTTGCTCTCTCACTTCGGGTGCGATATCGGCTTCAGACGGAGGCTGCGGAATTTTTTGGGCGATCGCGGCAGTTTCTTCATTGCCACTGCGCGATTGTCCCGGTTTCATCGCCATATCAATGGGTGGCTCCAGATGATCGACCCCAGTGAGTCGGGGAAATTCAGCATGAAGCCCGACGACGTCGGAGACGGTCACGACATGCCAGCGATTAACCTGACTGAGGCAAACGAGATAGGGAAAATGACCGCTTCCCTGCACTTTTGACACCAAAACGGCGGATAGAGGATTCTGGGTCGCAACATTTTTCCCTTTCAGGCTGAGAACGGTTCCGGCGATCGCAAACGGTAACGCCGTAGCCATATCCTGAGCCTGCAATTCCTGGGCCTGATGCTGCAAGGTTTTGAGCAACCGCCGTTCTTCCTTCACACGCTCGTTCAGCTTTTCATAGCTGGCCAGCAGTGCAGGTTCAATCGAGGCCAGTTGGGCCTGCTGGTGCTCCAGCTCAGCCTCAATCCGGTCAATTTCCTGCTGCTGCGGTTTCAGATAAAGCGTCGAGAGATATTGGCCAAAGCTGCGCTCTATCAGTTCTCTCGCTTCTTCCAGCGAATGGGTTTGCAGCAGGTTGAGCACCATGCCATAGCTGGGGCTAAATTGGCTGATCAGCGGATCGGCCCCCGATGTGGCTAAATAAGCGGCTTCCGAGGCTCCTTCAAACCGATTTTGCACCGTCACGACATAGCCAACCTCATCCATCCCCCGTCGTCCAGCCCGTCCGGCCATTTGCAAAAACTCGGAGGCATTTAGCAGTCGATGACCGCGATCGGTACGCTTCGACAGGCTGGAAATGACGGTTGTGCGGGCGGGCATGTTAATCCCAGCGGCCAGCGTTTCGGTGGCAAAGACGACCTTAATCAGCCCTTGCTGAAACAGTTCTTCCACCAACCCCTTCCAGGCGGGCAAAATTCCGGCATGGTGAGCTGCAATTCCTCGATACAGCGGATCAATTTGTCCGCTGCGCCCCAGGTCAGAATTGCGTTCCAGAAACGCATCAATTTGCGTTTTGAGCAGAGCCGCTTCTCGCTCATTCACCAGGGAAAAATTATTTAGCTCGTTAATCGCCTGGTCACAGCCTTTGCGGCTAAAGATAAAGTAAATGGCGGGTAGCATATCCCGCTGCTGAAGCTGGCTGATGACATAGGCCAGACTGGGAGAATCTTGTTTCCCCTTTGGTTTGCCCCGTTGCCGCAGACGGGGATTGATGCTCTTTTGGTTGTTATTGAGTAATGGAAATAGCCCTTTGGGACTGCAAAAGAGAAATTGCAGCGGAACCGGGCGAAAGTCGGAATAAATTAATTCAGTCGGCCCATGTACTTGATCGATCCAATCGGTCAACTGGTCGCTATTGGCTACCGTCGCAGAGAGCGCAACTAGCTGGATTTCTCTGGGGCAATAAATAATCGATTCTTCCCAAACGGTGCCCCGCTGGCGATCGTTCATGTAGTGACACTCGTCCAGCACTACAGCTTCTACGCCAATCATCGATGTGCCCACCTGCCCAATCGGAGTGCCATAGAGCATGTTGCGGAAGATTTCTGTGGTCATCACCAGAATGGGGGCATCCCGGTTGACCGACACGTCTCCCGTCAGTAATCCCACCTGCTCGGCTCCAAATTGCTCCCGAAAGTCGCGCAATTTCTGATTCGATAAGGCTTTGAGGGGGGTGGTATAGAACACTCGCCTACCCTGTGCCAGCGCTCGATGAATCGCGTATTCTCCAATTAAGGTTTTCCCTGATCCGGTTGGTGCACAGACCACAACAGACTTCTCAGCATTCAGAGCGGCGATCGCCTGCATCTGGAAGTCATCCAACTGAAATGGGAAAAGGTCTTCTAAATTAGTGCCGACAGCATTAGGGGGAAGATTCACTGGTTACGGGGATGTACCGCATAAGAAGAGTTGGGCGAGGTGCGATCGCACTCCGCTTTCCCCTCAATAATACATTGGGTGTTGGGTGTTGGGTGTTAGGGATGGCGTGTGGGGAAGATGGGGAAGGTGAGGGAGATGGGGAAGGTAGGGAAGATCTCTTGTCTCCCTACACCCTACACCCCTGCACCCTATTCCTCCGCCAGAAGCTTCGCTGCAAGGACGCCACCCAGGAAACCGAAGAGATGGCCTTCCCAGGAGATGCCGGGTTGACCGGGGAGTACTCCCCAGATGAGACTTCCGTACAATATTCCAACAAAGACCGAGAAGAGTATGGAAGCGAATTTGCGCTCAAAGTAGCCGCGTAGCAAGAGAAACCCTAAATAGCCAAAGATGACGCCACTTGCGCCGATGTGAAGGGCTGGTGCACCAAACAGCCAGGTACCCAAACCGCCGACTAGCATGGCGATCGCACTGACGACAAAGAAATCGCTGGTGCGACGCAGCATAATTAGCCAGCCGAGCGTGATAAATGGAACTGTATTTGCAATTAAGTGAGGAAAATTGCCGTGTAGAAATGGGGCAAACAGAATTCCTCTAAGTCCGATCAGATGACGCGGGTAGATGCCATAGATATCCAGCCTGCCCCCGACCAGTTGATCCAAAATCTCGATGATCCACATGAGGGCAACCAGCCCGACCAAAATGATGACATGCGTTTTAACTTCGCTGGCGATCGCCTTCATTTCATCTCTACTCATACGGATAGACTTTTTGCCTACAGGGCGATCATAGCAAGTGGATGTTGGGTGTTAGGACGGGGGGAGGGGGAAAGGGTGGTGGGTGGTGAGTTTTAGGGACAAGGGGGACGAGGAAGACAAGAGAGATCTTCCCTACCTTCCCCATCTCCCCTACCTCTCTTCCCCAACCCCCAGCCCCCAATTCCAGAATGCGATCGCTCCGCGATTATGATGGGGAAAACTAGAGTCAAGCAATTTTTTGTTGCCGTAAATTATGCGTGTTCCGGCTTTATCTCAATTTCACTGGGGTATTGTGCTTGCGACTGCGATGATGGTCGGTGTATCAGCCAAAGGAATCGCACAAACTCGTGAGCTTGAGCCGAGTCCTTCAGCAGGAGAGGCTCCTCTCGTTGAGGAGATTTCTCCAACTCCCAGCCTGGAATCCATTACGCTGGGTCAGCCGTGTGGTCAACCTTACGTGGTAGCTGTTCCCTATGGAACGGTGGATCTGTTGAATCGAGTGCAGGCAACGGTGCCGTCCGCGTTTATTACAGATTCGCGGTTTGGTCCCTATGTGCAGGCAGGTTCGTCATCCCGTCGTGCGCCTGCCGAACGAATCAATCATCAACTTCGTAGAGCAGGTTTTGATGCACGAGTTATCTATAGGCCGATCGCCTGTGAATCAGTCCAATCTTCATCTCCATTCCCCTCTCCATCCCCATCTCAGTCTCCCTAAAGCACAATCTAAAGCACAGTTCGCCTGTTCTAGAGACTATGGATTGGCTAAAACCCAATTCCAGGGATGGAACTTACAGCTTCGTCGTCATCTTCATTCCAGACGTTGGGTTTTCTTCAATTTACGATCCTTAAGGATTGCTTCTGACACATGAGAAGCAGGTTAAAGGTACATCAGTCGGTTCTCTCATGGTTGAACCCCCCAAAGCTGCTGATCCGGTTAGGCTGGCGGCTGCTACCGGGGGGAATTGCGGCGTTGCTGATGATCATCCTGCTTCACGTCGGGGTGTGGCAACCATTGGAAGATCTAGCATATACCGGATTGTTTCAGGCGCGTAGAGAAATGTCCTGGAGCGATCGCATTGCTGTGATCGAGATTGATGAAGCGAGTTTAGCGCATTTGGGGCGCTTTCCCTGGTCTCGGCAGCACTATACCAAATTGCTCAACCTGTTGCGAGCCGCTGAGCCATCGGCGATCGCCCTGGATATTTTGTTTCCTGAATCCAGCCCTGAAGATGCGGAACTGGCTGAGGCCATCAATCGAACGGGACGAGTGGTGCTCGCTCAATCGTGGGATGACGTAGGCCAGCCCTTATTGCCCACTCCCCTATTGCAAAATGCAGCGATCGTCAACGGACATGTTTACAAAGTTGAGGATGCCGATGGCCTGGTTCGCAGCATTGAGCCGCAAAAGCAGGGCATTTTGGCCTTGGGCGCAGCGGCCCTTCAGGTGCATTCGCTGGTATATGAACCAGTGCCCTTGGATAATCTGGATCAGCGTCTGTGGATAAACTGGCCTGCCTCGGCGGATCGCGTGAATCATTACTCCTTCATCGACGTGATTCAAGGGAAGGTATCGCCACAGGTCTTTCAAAACAAGATTGTTCTGGTGGGGGTGACGGCGACAGCGCTAGACCCCTTGCAAACACCCTATAACCGCAATCCGCCGACGAGTGGGGTGTATTTGCAAGCTGCGATTGTAAATGGGCTGCTACAGCATAATTCTCTACAACGATTGGGGTACAGGTGGCAACCGCTGATGTTTCTACTGGTCGGCCCTGGGCTGGCGGTGTTGCTAGCGCGCTGGCGGTTGGGGCAGCAATTGATCGCCTGGGCAGTGCTGTGTTTGGGGTGGGGAATTCTCAGCCTGCTGCTGTTTCATTGGAGCTATTGGGTTCCGGTCGCTACCCCCATTGTTCTGGTGACGTTGACCACCACCAGCGTCATTTTGGTGGATCAGTACCGCATTACGCGATTGCTTCAGCAGAGTGAAGAACGCTACAGTCTGGCTGTTCAGGGGTCTAACGAAGGGCTGTGGGATTGGAATCTGGATGCCAATTTGGTCTATGTGTCACCACGCTGGACGGACATTTTGGGGCTACCCGAACCCGCGATCGCCCAGCCTGACCCGGGAACGCGATCGCTCCTGACTCGTCCGTATCAACAGCAAGCGGCAGTCGTTCCGGTCGATCCCTATGAGATTTGGTTTAGTCGGGTTCATCCAGATGACATCCAGCGGTTTCAGAATGCGATCGCCACTCATATTCGAGGGGAAACGGACTACCTGGAGCATGAGTATCGGATGCGGCATGAAGATGGTACCTACCGCTGGATGTTGAGCCGGGGGCTGGCTGTGCGTGACAAGAAGGGCAAAGCGTATCGGATGGCCGGGTCGCAAAACGATATCACTCTCCGCAAGGAAACGGAAGAGCGACTGCGCCAAAACGCTTTTTACGACACGCTAACCGAATTGCCTAACCGGACGCTGATGCTAGAGCAGATCCGGGATGCGCTGGGGTTTATCCACAAATATCCCAGCGTGGCGTTTGCGGTACTGTGGCTCGATTTGGATCACTTCAAGGTGGTAAACAACAGTCTGGGTAGCGATATTGGCGATCGCCTCCTGATCGCAGTAGCGCAGCGCATCCGGGCGTTTCTGCCCGCTGAAGACGTGGTTGCTCGGAGTGGTGGTGATGAGTTTATCATCCTGCTCAACCAGATTCACGATATTAACGACGCAACCCGCACAGCAGACCGGGTGCAACAACTGCTGGCCCTGCCGTTTAACCTGGATGAGCATGAAGTATTTACCACAGCGAGTATTGGAATTGCGCTAAGTTCCCTGCTATACAGCGATCCCGAACATTTGCTGCGAGATGCAGACACCGCCATGCATCGGGCTAAAGCGGCAGGGCGATCGCGCTATCAGGTGTTTGACTCGGCCATGCGAACTCGACTCGTGCAGCGGATGCAGTTGCAGAATGATTTGAGACGGGCGATCGCCGCTACGGGCAATGTTGGGGTAGGCAGCGATCGTCAGGCGTTGCAGTTGTTCTATCAACCGATTGTTCGGCTGACGACCGAACGAGTGATTGGCTTTGAAGCCCTCGTGCGCTGGCAGCATCCGGAACTGGGGATGGTGTCTCCCGCTAAATTCATTAGCATGGCGGAAGAAACGGGGTTAATTATTCAGCTTGGGTGGTGGGTGCTGCGAGAAGCGTGTCAGCAGATGCACAGTTGGCAAACTCATTTCCCAAATCTCGGCCCCCTGATCATCAACGTCAACCTTTCCAGCAAACAGTTTTCCACATCGGGGCTTACTGAGCATATCCGACAGATTCTACAGGAAACCCAGCTTGATCCGGCTCACTTAAAGCTGGAGATCACCGAAAGCACGGTTATGGAAAATGCCTCTGCGGTGGTTGGAATGCTCCGCCAGATCCGCAAGCTGGGAATTCAACTGGCGATCGACGATTTTGGCACGGGCTACTCATCACTCAGCTATTTGCCCCGGTTTCCCATTAATACCCTCAAAATTGACCGCTCGTTCGTCAAAAAGATGGGCACCAGCGACGATGGCCCAGAAATTATCCGCACGATCTTAGCGCTGGCTCACAACCTGGGGATGGACGTGACCGCAGAAGGCGTAGAAACCGCCGAACAGGCCGCTCAACTGCTGGAAATGAAGTGTGAGTATGGACAGGGCTATTTCTTTTCAAAACCGCTACCACGGGACGCTGCCACACAATTCCTAGAACAGCAATGCCTCTCTGAGTAAGGCCCATTAAG
>DATNPS010000315.1:0-1907 GCA_036703095.1 Crinalium sp.
TGATTAACTTTGCCATTATTCGCACCATCGCACTCAATCTGTTTCGGCATCATGGGTTTGCTTCGATTACTCAAGGCATTCGCCAGGTTGCCCATGATATCCCTCGACTATTTTCCTTCCTACAATAGATCAGCCCTGCCCTTTGGAGGGGTGTTGAGCGATCGCTGGAATCACCGAAACACGCTGATCGTCACCCAAGTCCTATCGATGGTTCAGTCCTTGGCACTGGCCGTTCTGACCTTAACGGGTACAGTTCAGATTTGGCACATTATTGCGTTAAGTTTATTTCAGGGAATTGTAAATGCGATCGATTCTCCGACGCGTCAGGCGTTTGTACCGGAGATCGTGGAGCGCAAAGAAAGTTTAATTAATGCGATCGCCCTCAATTCGTCCATGTTTAACGGAGCCAGATTGGTAGGGCCTGCGATCGGTGGCGTGTTGCTGGCTAGCGTGGGAGCAGGTTACTGCTTTCTGATTGATGGCCTCAGCTATGTGGCCGTTTTACTCGCGCTGATGGCCATGCGGCTCAAACCCAGGACGCAAACTTCTTCTCAAACGCTGACGTTGGCTGCCATCATGCAGCATTTGCAGGAGGGATTTGTTTACGCATTCGGATTTGCGCCTGTTCGCTCGATTCTGATCATGGTTGGGGTGGTCAGCTTTCTCGGCGTGAATTTTGTGGTGGTTCTCCCCATTTTTTCCAACGAAATTCTGCATGGAAATGCCAATACGCTAGGGCTATTGATGGCGGCGTCTGGTGTGGGTTCGCTGATCGCGGCGGTTCAACTTAGCCTGCGTCGAGAGGTGCGAGGATTGGGACGGCTGGTGGCGATCGCCCCAATTATTTACGGCTTTGGAATGATTGCCTTTGCAGCCTCCCGCTCGATCTGGCTGTCTACTCTATTGCTGGCTGTTATTGGGTATGGTTCACTTTTGCAGTCAGCCTCCAGCAATACCATCATTCAAACGCTGGTTCGAGATGAGATGCGCGGGCGAGTGATGAGCATCTACATCATGTCGTTCCTCGGTATGATCTCATTCGGCAACTTGTTTCAGGGTACTCTCGTCAGTTGGATCGGTGCGCCTGTGACTGTCACCGTTTGCGGAATTATTTGTGTGGTCGTTGCCGTCTTCTATGCTCGTCAGTTGCCCAGGCTGCGGCGAATGGTGTGGGCCTCTCATCCAGAATTAGCTCCTCCTGTGCCGTCTTCCCGGCTGTGAGTTCGATCAACAGACTAAGCCTTTAATCCCAAACAAGTCGCACTAAACGATCGCACGATTTCGGCAAACGGCTGATTGCGCTCCATCAGTCCCATATGGCCACCGGGCGACAAAACGGCGAGTTCGGATTGCGGTATCTCCTGACTGATTCGCTGATTTGCAAAAGGTCGGGTGGCAATATCAGATTTCCCGACCACAACCAGCGTCGGCACCGAAATTCTGGGTAATGTCTCCGCTTCATGAAACCTTAGCATGGCCAGCACTCCGCGTGCCAGTACGCCTGGTGATGCCTTCAGCCCAATTAAGGTAGAAAAATTAAGCTGGCCTCGCGTCTCTCGGCCCGTAAATCCCGAAATTTCCGTGGTTAACAGCGTGAACCCGTTCAAATAACTCAGCCAGCTTGTGAGCCAGAGTAAGGGTGAAAGGGCGATCGCCAGATAAAGCAAGGGTTCCAGGACAGGTTTTTGCAGCGCTAGCAGGAGTTTGCTGAGAATGGTCGTCTTGAGGGGATTGGTGTAGGTCGAATCAACGATAATTAAGCCAGCCACCCGCTGTCTAAGATGCTCTGGAAACAAACGGCTGAAGGTTAGCAGGATCATACCTCCCATGCTGTGCCCCAACAGCACGGCAGGTTGATTACCCGCTAGCTCAAGAACAGCTTCCAGGTCACGGGCATATTTCTCCAG
>DATNPS010000324.1:0-20924 GCA_036703095.1 Crinalium sp.
GCCTGCATATCCACCAAACAGGTGCGAATACCCAAAGATGCCAGCCGTGCCATAACCAAACACTTTTTCTTGCAGTTGCGTGCTGGGATTTGAGTTATCGCACAGCGACCACTGCTGATTACTGCAATAGTGACATTGACCGCAGCCAATGATGGACGAGACAACGACGCGATCGCCCACCTTAAGCGTCTTCACCTCGCGACCTACGTCCACCACTTCTCCCATAAATTCATGGCCGATGATATCTCCCGGCAGCATAGAGGGAATGTAGCCATCGTAGATATGGAGATCTGATCCACAAATTGAAGTAGCGGTGATTTTGAGAATCGCGTCACGCGGATTGAGAATTTTAGGATCGGGCACGGTTTCCGTCCGCACATCGGTTGGACCGTGCCAGCAAATTGCTTTCATGATCAGATTCCTTCTATTTCGCGCGGCAACTGGTTTGCCCTTCTGTGGTGGCGATTTCCCCCGCTTCCATCAGTTGCTTAAAGCGACTGAGTTCATCTCCAATTTGCTGTTCAGGCTCTTCACCAAACAGTTTGGCTACCGCTGCTGTGAGCGCACCACCCGGAGGCGCATATTCCATCACCACTTTGACTTCAGTGCCGCGATCGGCGGGTGCGGGCTGAAATCGGACAAAACCAGAGTTATCGATGTCGGCTCCTTCGACAGATGCCCAAGCAATCAAATGATTGGGTTCGTCTTTGATAATTTCTGCATCCCATTCAACGCTTTGACCAATCGGCGCAGTCGCAACCCAGTGAGACCGCCGTTCATCCAGAACCGTGACGGACTTGAGATGCTTCATGAACGTTGGCAAGTTAGTAAAGTTGTGCCAGTAGTTGTACAACTCTTCCGCTGATTTGTTAATCGTGACGGTTTTCTCAACTTTGATGGTTTTGTTTGCACCAACGGCATCCGTGACCGTTTCAGTAATGCTTTTATCGCTGGTGGTACCGTGGTAAATCATGCCGCCGCCTGCGATCGCCATCAGCACACCCCGCAGCGATCGCTGTTGCAGTCCACTCAAAACCAGCGCACCACCCCCCACAATGGAAGCCCATTTTTCTTGATCCGTGATCGAGCCGTTGCCTGATCCTGAATTAGATGCAGCGTCTCTGTCTTGTTTTACAATCTCCATGTCCTAGTCCTCTCTGGGTTTGCTCTACATTTAGGAACACCAACCAGCCGACATACTGGGGATATACTCCACACAGTTCACCCGCTCGTAGCCATTCGTTGTTTTGGGTGATTTTGTTTTCCATAGCGATCGCGATCCTCACTGGCTTTTAACGGAGTGCAGGGGGAAACCTCTGTTTGGAGGCAATCCCCCGTACCCCTGTTTCCCTCATGTGTGAACGCTAAGTGCCGCTGATTTATGCGGTTACGGCTGCCCCGCTCGTGGGATGAGGTGGTTTGATAGCGTCTGCTTTCAATCGCGCCTGATACAAATCCGCAACGTACTGTTCGTGATAAGCGAGATCCACTTCCATCTGTTCAAAAATGGCGACCGTCGCGGGATCGGTTAACTTGTTGCGCAAGTTGTAGATGTCAACAACTCCCGTTTGCAAATCGCCTAATGCACGACGCAAGATCTCAACATCATTGTCGGTATTTTGTAAGCGCGCTTTGAGATTGGCATAGGTGCTGCTCACACTGGCACGAATGGATTCGCGTTCACCTAATACATCCAGACGTGCTTCTAGCTGTTCGATATTGTGAGTTTTGCCATCTCGAATGCCTTCTAGAATCGTTTGCACATCGGGTTCGGTGGCCTGGTTAATGTAGTGTTCAAAAATCTCCTGGCCATAGCGCTCGCCCGCGATCGCCGTGTTAATGGCATCCACAATCTCGCGTTTGCTAGAGCCACCCCATTCTTCCCCAAGCTTCCACCAGCCTGCGTCCATATCGTTGATGTCGGGTAGGGTTGTGTCGGGAACGTTCAACCCCAGCATATTAAGAATCGCTGTCGTGAAGATCGGCAAATCGCCCGGACGACGAGACGTGACTAGATTGCTATCCACGACGAGAGGCTGCTCAATAAATTCAGCGCCTGCATTTTGCATGTCCTTGCGGATGGCTCGAAATCCGGTAGCTTCCCGGCCCCGCAGCAGATCACCCTCAATCAACACCTGCGGCCCGTGACATACAGCCGCCACGATGATATTTTGCTCCAGCGCATCCTGCACAAAACGCACCGTCTTCATGTTGGTGCGCATTCGATCAGGCGCAAAACCGCCCGGAATGATCACGGCATCAAAATCAGATGCACGCGCTTCGGTGGTTGTTCCATCCGCTTTCATGGACAATTTGCCCTGCTTGCCCTTATAGTCTTCGTTGACTCGTGAGCCGAGCACAACAACACCTGCTCCAGCTTTGCGGAGTGCATTGTAGGGAATTTGAAACTCCGCATCTTCAACGTTTTGTTCAATTAAGATGGCGACTCGCTTAGTATGAATCTGGCCGTTACCTGTCATCGGTCTTCTCCTGGTTGAGTCAGCAGACTAACTGCGATCGCTGCTCAACGGCATTAACAATGTTTGAGGCAGCACGTTTCAGCTTAGGTCTGGCGATTGCCATCCTCCCTCGCTCTGGGGACAGATCAAGGGCTACCCAGTTAGGAGGACGGCCATCAGCTCGGTGCTGCGCTCAATTCTGACTCTGCCAACAGGATGGTGGTTTCGAATCCGATTCTGCCCACTTCGGGTTCTGGCCCCAGTTCCATTTCAACGGCGTAAGTCCAGGTGCCAGCCGTGGGTCGGCAACTTCTGATGGTGCCTGCTCCGCCACAAAATTGCACTGACTGGCAGAGCATAAATTGAGGACGCGAGGGAGGTGGGTCAAACAAAGATGATGAGACGGATCTTTCGATTAGCTGCATGATGCAACCTCAACTGTAATTTAGATTTCAGGGTTAGCTAGCGAGTTTTGAAACGGCATGAGCCTGTGCAGATGGAATGAGTGTCCAGCCTGCTTTAAATAACTTCTGATAAGTTGCCCAACCTTTAGAACCACCCGGAATTGGGTAGTCTGGAACGGCATATCCGGTCATACGTGTATATGGCATCCACGGTTCATCGGGTGAACGCCGCAGATGTAAGATTTTTTCGCCATCGGCTCCAAAAGCTGAAAGCCAGCACATTTGTCCAAGCATGAACGTCTCCTTAGTTTGTAACGAGAGTTTGTAGCGAAAGTTAAGTTTTGAGTGATTCAAAATGTGTGATTGCAATTTATTCAATTGCAATTTATTTGATTGCAATTTAGCTAGGGGAGCGAACCACTCTGATGAGCACAATTTGTAACCATCGCAATTTGTATTTAGTTATAGCTATTCGCTTATGATTCAGTTTTACTAAAGGCGATCGCCTCTTATCTCTACCCAGAGTCAAATCTTGCGTGCGGGACTTATGAGCCAAAGGTAGAGTGAGAAAGGCGTGATTCTAACTACAAGTTGGATGCCGAATGGCACAAATGATAGGAATCACTCAAAGTTTGTGAAGATAACTTACAAAATGCCGATGTTATGCTGTAAAATCTAGTCGAGACGTTACGCAATAGCTACTAGTAAAAGTTATTAGAATGCTGAGTTCTCAATTCTCAGTTCTAAGCTACAGGCTCTTTTCGATACATAGCTTACAACTGACCCTCGACAACTCACCTTAACTAGTATCTCAATCGATAATCTCTCAAACGCTTTTAGAGTTGTTAAAGACATTAAAGACTTATAGCGATCCAAACTGAATTTTGAACGAGGTGCGAGGTGGAATTCCTGGCTGGGCCAAAGCCTTTATAACTTCTGTTCACGATTTATCTATTGGTGAATCACTTTCTCTTGCTCATTGAGATGCTTTCTACATCTTTATGGCTCAATTTTGTGTGCCTGAATATAATTCAGGCGTGTGTTCTGTGGGATGCAACGACTGTCTCCATCGAGTAGAGTTTTCGCTATTTGAGTGAAAGGTGCCAACCCGAACTGGCTTCATCTCCTGAATTTTGTTCCGTCAAGACATGATACATACCGTTTTGTTGATTGAAGACAATCCGTCTGACATTTTGTTGATCCAACGTGCATTTCAACTGGCAGCCTTTCCTCAAGTCTCTTTGCAAATCCTACAAGATGGAGATACGGCGATCGCCTATTTGCGTGGCGAGAGAGAGTTTAGTAATCGCGATCGCTATCCATTGCCAGCCTTACTGTTGCTCGACTGGAATCTACCTCGCCGTTCAGGGCCAGAAGTCTTAAGGTGGTTGAAGCAGCAACCGGGTTTGAAACGCCTCCCAGTTGTGATGCTGTCATCGTCTCGGGAGCAGGCCAACATCAACCAGGCTTATGATCTAGGCGCGAATTCTTACCTGACGAAACCGGGCGGTATCGAAGCGTTAAGTGAACTACTCAGAACCATCCATGCTTACTGGTTGCGGTACAGTGAACAGCCAGCGTTGTATGAGTAGCACAATGTGAGTGTTAGCTGCGTACAGTTTCCCAAAAGTTACACCCTGTATCTAAGGCAGAAGGGACAAGGGGGACAAGGGAGATAGGGAAGGTAGGGAAGGTAGGGAAGGTAGGGGAGTTTCAAACACAATCTCCACAGCCCCATACCCTAGCCCCATACCCTCTACTCCACACCCTTTACCCCACACCCTTCATCCCAGCCCCAAACGCCTAATACATGTCACTTAATACCCAAACCCGCATCCCTCTAAAGACATACCTCTTCCGGTTTCTAAATCTGTCTTTAGAAGGCGACGCTTCGTACCCGAAACACGTAAATGTATCAAAGTGATATTTGTTTTTAACAATTATTTAAGAGTTGCGTGCTTTGTATTTTACTGGTAGACGAAAATCCAACCGATCGCCTACTTGTGATTCGTGACCTGGAGCGGGAATTTCCAGACCTGCAAGTGCTAGAAATTACAGACTATCAAACGCTGGAACGGGCGATCGCGTCCGGTGGATTTGAGTTGGTCATCACAGATTATCGTTTGAACTGGGGGAATGGCCTGGATGTTTTGAGGATGAGCAAGGCTCAGTATCCTCAGTGCCCTGTGATTATGTTTACAGGGTCAGGCAACGAAGAAGTGGCCGTAGAAGCCATGAAAGCGGGCCTGGATGACTACATCATTAAATCACCCCGGCATTATTTTCGGCTGGCCGTAGCCGTGCGTGGGATTTTAGAGCGCTATACGGCTCAACGCCAACTTACCCACCTCGAAAATCGGCTGCAATCTCTATTAAACCGCTTAAATGTTGGTGTGTTTCGCGTCACTCCCAATGGTCTGCTGTTAGAGAGCAATCAAGCCTTTCTGCAATTGATTGGCTGCGCGAGCCTGGCGGATGCACAGCGGTTAAACCTGCGTCATCTGTTCTGGGAAACGTTTGACCCGGTTGCGCACCAAATTCAACCCCAGGAAATTCAAGTGCCTCAAGCGAATGGGCAACCGAATCGATGGGTCTTGCTGACTCAGTACTTAAACACCGAAGACAGCGAAACGGTGATTGATGGCATTGTTGAAGATATTACGGAACTCAAACAGGCTGAACTGGCTCTGCGTCAGTTAAACGAAACGCTGGAAGCACGAGTTGCCGAACGAACGGCCCAGATTGAAGAGGTAAATGAGCAGCTAGAAGGGTTTGCCTACTCGGTTTCTCACGATTTGCGTGCGCCGCTGCGGGCGATCGAATCGTTTGCTCAAATTCTAAAAACAGATTATGTAGCGCATTTAGATGCGACCGGGCAGGATTACCTGAACCGCATTGAAACCTCTGCGGAGTTTATGAATCATCTGATTGATAGCCTGCTGGAATATAGCCGCATCAATCTTTCTGCACTTCAGCTAGAACCCCTCGACTTAAACAGGGTGGTGACGCAAGCACTGGCTCAACTGGAGCTAGAAATTCGGGAAAAACAGGCAGACATTACGGTATCGCCGTCGCTACCGATGGTGTACGGGCATTTTACCAACCTGGTACGCGCGGTGCTGAATGTAATTTCAAATGCAATTAAGTTTGTATCACCAGAAACGCGGCCTAGAGTCACTATTTGGGCAGAGGAAATAAATGATCACAAATGGGTACGTCTTTGGGTAGAGGACAACGGTATCGGAATTGATGAAGAGTATCATCAACGGATTTTTAGTGTCTTCGAGCGGCTGCATGGCATAGAAGTCTATCCCGGTATTGGGATTGGCTTGGCGATCGCTCGTAGATCAGTAGAACGAATGGATGGGCAGATTGGTGTGGAATCTGTCGTAGGGCAGGGTAGCCGCTTTTGGATTTGTCTACGAAAATATGAGGGGTAAAATCGTTCATGTTGCACATCCTGCTAGTTGATGACAACCCCAACGATCGCCTGATTGCCAAACGAGAGCTGAAACAGCTTGCCCTAGAGGTGGATGTGCATGAGGTGATTGATGCAGAATCGTTGGAGCGATCGCTGGCAGAGGGTGGATTCGACCTGGTGATTACGGATTATCGGCTCTGCTGGAGCGATGGTCTAACGGTCTTGAAGGCTGTGAAGGCGAATTATCCAGACTGTCCGGTGATTATGTTTACCGATAGCGGCAGTGAAGAGATCGCTGTGGCAGGTATGAAGGCAGGACTGAGCGACTATGTGCTAAAGCATCGTCAGGTATATCGTTTGCCCTTGGCGGTGCGGGAGAGCCTGGAAAAACAGCGATTGCGTCAGCAATACATGGAAACGGTTGAAAAGCTCAGCATTTCAGAAGAGCGGCTCAGACTGGCCTTAACATCTGCTCAAATGGGCACCTGGGACTGGAATCTGCTGACGGGGCAGGTGATGTGGTCAGAACATTATGAACAACTGTTTGGGCTGTCGCAGGACGTGTTTCTGGACAATTACCAGTCGTTTATTACCTGCGTGCATCCAGACGATCAAGCCATAGTTGAGGACGCGATCGCCACAGCGCAGCAAAACAAAGCAGACTATCAGCAGGAATTTCGCATTCTGTGGCCGGATGGCACGGTGCGGTGGATCGCAGGACGCGGTAAGTTTTTTTACGATACCGCAGGTCAAGCGATTCGGATGAGCGGCCTGGTTTGGGATATAACTGAGCGCAAACAGGCAGACGTAGAGCGGCAGCGACTCCTGGAATCTGAGCAAAATGCTCGGGCGACGGCTGAATACGCAAATCGTGTGAAGGATGAATTTTTAGCCACCCTCTCTCATGAACTGCGATCGCCCCTCAATGCCATCTTAGGTTGGGCAAAACTAGTGCGCTCGAATCCTTTGAATTCAGATATGCTTTCCCGCGCCTTAGAAATTATTGAACGCAACGCCCAACTGCAAACCCAACTGATTGAAGACCTGCTGGACATCTCTCGCATCCTGCGAGGAAATCTTTGCCTGAATGTTGTTCCCACGAATCCCGCTATCCCGATTGCAGCGGCGATCGACACCATGCGATTAGCCGCCGATGCGAACTCCATCCAACTCATCACCACTCTCGACCAAAAGGTCGGTCTGGTGTCCGCCGATGCAGGACGATTGCAGCAAGTCATCTGGAATTTGCTCTCCAATGCCATCAAATTCACGCCCGCAGGTGGACGGGTTGAGGTGGGTTTGGAACGCGTTTCAGGAGATCGGGATGGGGGAGATAAGGGGGGTAGGGGAGATGGGGGAGATGGGGGAGATAGAGCTTCCCTATCTCTCCTATCCTCCCCACCTTCCTCATCCTCCCCACCCTTCCCACCCTCCTCTTACGCTCTCATCACCGTAGCCGACACCGGAAGGGGAATTCATTCAGATTTTCTGCCGTATGTGTTTGAGTCGTTTCGACAGGCTGATTCGTCTACGACGCGCTACTACGGTGGGTTGGGTTTGGGACTGGCGATCGTGCGCTATCTGGTTGAGATGCACGGGGGTAAAGTTTGGGCGGAAAGTGCTGGAGAAGGTCAGGGTGCAACGTTTAGGGTGAAACTGCCACTCTTAAATTCAAATGATGTGGAGGTGAATGCGCCATCGCGCGATCGCCCGTCTCAGATTGCCGCTGCCCCGCTGGAAGGAAGACGCATTTTGGTGGTGGATGATGATGCAGACAATAGCGAATACTTAGTGTTTGTGTTGCAGCAGCAGGGTGCGATGGTTGAAGTAGCATTCTCGGCGAGAGAAGCGATTGACAGGATTGAACGGTTTGTACCAGATGTGCTACTGAGCGATATTGGTATGCCCGGAGAAGATGGATATACGCTGGTGCGTCGGGTACGACAACTGGAAACCCAACAGGGAAGACCGATCCCCGCGATCGCGCTAACGGCATACGCTAGAACTGAAGACCGAGATCGGGCGATCGCGGCTGGCTTTCAACAGCATTTAGCGAAACCTATTGAACCAGATGTGCTCATCGCGGCAATCCTGCATCTCATACCCGATTAATTCGTTAGATGTAGCGATCGCAACTGAAATTCAAACGAGATGCAAGGATAGAACTCCTGGTTGGAGGCGCAGTCTCACACCCGTTGTTTACAAATAAATTGTGGACGTTATATGTTGTAACGTTGCAGATTAACGTGAATTCAATAACCCATTGAAGAGCTTACTGGAGAACAGTTGTGAGTCACGTATAAAAAATTTGGGTTGTTGAATTAGTTACGAATGGCTCTAATAATGCGTGAATTCGATAGCACCATTTTAGACGCGAGGCGCACGGGACAGATTTTTGCGCGTTCGTCGAATTTATGCCAACTCTAGATCTGTCTCAAGACAGAAGCTAGCTGTTTTGGGGATTAGTATGTTACATTTGCAGCATAATAATCACAAAAGCACTTTATACTAACTCCGCTTAAAAATCTTTATTTTTGAAATGCTCGTATCGTGAGTGTCTAAGAAGATACAAGTTTTATCAAACGGATGATGTATAAGCTTTGTAGCTCTTCTGGTTTAAGAAGACTGTTTGAACGCTAAATTGATAAAGCTAGAGAGGGAAAAGTCTCGCTGTTTCATTTAACTTAAGGCTTTCGTTGGTACTGGGTGCTTCGTATGCCACTACCGACACAATTTTACGGAGATTTAAAGACATGAAAGTTAAGTCTGGATATAGCATGGGTGACCAAGTTCAGGCTCATGATGGTCGCATCGGTATTGTGATTGATGTAGAAGAAATCACCGATGGTGAGGTCGGCGGCATCATTCGATTTCTTGGGGCACAAAAATTAGTGGTGCGTTTTCCAGACCAATCCACAATGGAAGGAACCTCAGATCACTTCAAAGCGGTTAACTCTCGCCCCTTTGGTAGAGTGGCTTCCATGACCTGCTAGCGATCGCAAATTAAATAATTGCAAATTAAATAACGTCTAATATTTGAACAAAAAGGGTACGGTTTAGTCGTACCCTTTTTGTTTTTGTAGTGTTGTGGCATCAAAAATCTATATCTCTCTATGTACTTATTCTGCAAGGTATGCCAGCGTCAGGTGGCTTGACGTTACTATGAGGTTAATTGCAGTCAATCATGTGTGATGTAGTCGCAACTCTGTGACGTCGATGAACCGCCAACCTAGGACATAATTATGGCAGGTAAGAAGAAGAAAGATAAACATCAGAGTCACAACGCTAAGAAAACAAAACGCAACAATCAACCCGATAATCAGACAAGCGTTCAATCCAAAATGCTTGAATCCGATGCAAGTCATATTGGAGCCGCTGTGGCTGGAGTTGTAGTTGGAGAACTGTTACGGGGAGCCGTTTCCAAAGCCACTCAGACTCTAATTGATAAAGCTCAAAAAAGCGATCGCTTAAAAGGTGCTGGTCGTTCGATTCAGGGTAAAGTTGTGACGGCAAAAGATGCACTTGAAGACGTTAAACCGTCGTTGCAAGACATAGCTGGTGCCGTTAAGGATGTACTTGCAGACGCTAAAACTAGCTCCGCAGGAATGGTAGATGTGGCTAAAGGGGCGATCGCTAACGTTCAGTCCGCCAGCGCAACTAGAGCCGAAACACTACAGGGTATGGCTGAAACGGCGACTGAAAGGGCAAAATCAACGGGTGAAACCACAAAAGCACTGGCTGCAAAAGGATTACAATCCATGCAAGCGATGAGCGAGGATGTCAAAACATCTCAAAAGAAAAAGAAGAAAAAGAAAAAATAGAAAAATGATAAGTAGGTAGGCACAATTAAACATTAGATAGAAAACCGGGGGAGTGCCCCGGAGGGGCACTCCCCCGGTTTTCTGGGTTTGGTTTAATTAGGCTTGCCTACTTATAAATTCGACGAATGAGTTTCCTGTCTTGTTTTCAGGCTTGGCCCGGAAATGCCATTGGGGAGGCTTAGTCTCTTTGCCCTATTCATGAAAGCAGAGTCTCTAGAGTCACGTTGCTGGCTAAAGCATCGGCATTGTATTGTCGTAACCGCAAAGCTGCTAGTATCTTGGGCTTGACTGAATTATCCTGGAAAGAGAGAATTCCGAAACTCCTGCTTTCGGCTTCTTCTCATCTCTGCGCATTGGGTATTAGATATGGCTACTCGTCGGACTGTTCTGCTAATTGCTGACTCTCGTAACAATAACGATTATGAGTATCAATTGCAGCAGGACGAACATTGGTCATACGAGATTGTAATCCGGCAGTACGATACGCAAAATTTCAGCTTGCCGCCTGCTCAGCAGATTGACGCGATTCTTCTAGACCTTCAGTCCTTATCTGTCAACAGCGCTGATGTTTTGCAGAAGCTCCAGGAACAGATGGGAGCGCAGTGTCCGCCGCTTGTAGTGGTTGATGGCGGTGATGCAGAGACGGCTGTACGTGCGTTTAAGAATGGGGCATCAGAGTATCTGGTGAAAGAGCGGATGACCCCTGCCGATCTGCGATCTACCATGCGAAGTGCGATCGAACAGGCAAACATACGGCGGAAATTGCAGGGTAGCGAGGAGCCCCTTTTTGCCCTGAATTTAAGTCAGCAAAAGCAGGCTGAGGCTGCCATTCACGAAATTAATCAGACCTTGACCAATCGGGTTGCTGAACTGCAAACCCTGCTAGATATCATTCCGGTAGGCATTGCGATCGCCAATGATCCAGCCTGTACCGAGATGCAGAATAATGCCTATTTGCGTCAATTGCTGGGGGTTAGCCCCGGCAATAATATTTCGAAAAGTGCCCCTGCTAATGAGCAACCGCCCTATCGGGTTTTTCAAGCCGGACAGGAAATTTTTCCTGAGGATTTGCCGATGCAGGTGGCGGGTCGAACCGGGATTCATGTGCAGGATGCCGAATTTGACATTCTGCTGCCCGATGGTACGGTGCGTCAGCTTCTTTCCTATGCAACCCCTCTACGCGATGATCAGAATCAAATTCGGGGCGCGATCGGAGCCTTTTTAGACATCACCGAACGCAACCAGGCTGCTGCTGCTCTCAACGCTAGCCAACAGCGCTATCGAGAGCTGGCCGAAGCGATGCCTCAGATGGTTTGGACGGCGGATGCCACCGGAGCCGTGACGTATTGGAATCATCGCTGGTATGAGTATACAGGCTTGAGTGAGGTGGAGTCCCTTGGGTTAGTGGGGGTGAGTACCGTGCATCCGGATGAACGCGATCGCACGTTGGTGCAATGGGAGCAGGCGATCGCCAGTGGTCAGTCCCTGGAGATGGAATATCGCATTCGTCGGTGTGATGGCGTGTACCGCTGGTTTATCTGCCGTGCTCTGCCGACGCGAGATAGCCAGAACCAGATCACAGGTTGGATTGGCACCATTACCGACATTGACGACATCAAGCGCAGTGAAGCGCTGGTACAGCAGAGTAAACAGCAGATGCAGCGGCAACTGGCGGAAATTGAAGCTATCTATCAGTCTGCCCCGATTGGCTTGAATGTGTTGGATACCGACCTCCGCTTTGTGCGAATTAACCAGCGGCTCGCAGATATCAATGGCTTTCCGGTTGAAGCCCACATTGGCCGCACCGTTCGAGAACTGTTCCCCGATCTGGCAGACCCTGTTGAACGCCTCCTGAAGCCTGTAATTGAGACGGGCGAGCCGCTGATGAATGTGGAAATTCACGGTGAAACCCCAGCACAACCCGGTGTTAAACGCACTTGGTTAGAACACTTTCTGCCGCTGAAAGAGGGCGATCGCGTGGTTGGCATCAGTACGGTGTGTGAAGAGATTACGGAACGCATTCAAGTAGAAGCTGCCCTGCGCCAGAGCGAAGCGCAATTCCGTAATCTGGCCGATAACGCGCCGATGATGATCTGGGTTACGGATGCAACAGGCTGTTGCACGTATCTCAGCCGAAGCTGGTACGAGTTTACCGGCCAAACCGACGCGACAGGGTTGGGGTTGGGTTGGTTAGAGGCGGTGCATCCAGAGGATCGCGATATGTCCAGACGGATTTTCCTCAACGCCACCGAGCGCCGCGCCCCCTTTCGGTTGGAATATCGGTTGCGGTATCGGGATGGTAACTATCGATGGGCGATCGATGCGGCGGGCCCCTGGTTGGCGCAGGATGGCGAGTTTAAGGGATATATCGGTTCTGTGATAGACATCAGCGATCGCAAACAAGCTGAGGAAGCGTTGCGTCGTTCAGAGGAACGCTATCGAACGCTGTTTGAGACGATGACAGAGGGGTTTTGTGTTGTTGAGATGCTGTTTGACGAGCGTCATAAACCTGTTGATTACCGATTCCTGGAGGTCAATCCGGCATTTGAGCACCAAACAGGGCTGAAACAATCGGAAGGGAAAACAGCACGTCAATTGTTGCCAGATTTAGAGCCGTCCTGGTTTGAAATCTATGGCAATGTTGCTGTGACGGGAGAACCAGCTCGTTTGGAAAACGGGTCTGATGTGATGGGGCGCTGGTTTGAAATCTCTGCCTTTAAGATTAAGCCGCCTGAAAGTCGAAAGGTTGCCATTCTGTTTCGAGATATCAGCGAACGCAAGCAAGTAGAGCGAGAACTCCAGGAGAGTGAAACCTGGTTTCGCACGCTCGCAGAAAATATCTCTCAATTTGCCTGGATGGCTGATCAGGACGGGCAAATTTTTTGGTATAACCAGCGCTGGTTTGATTACACAGGTACAACTCTAGAGGAGATGCAGGGCTGGGGTTGGCAGAAAGTTCATCATCCAGACCATCTTGAGCGTGTGGTTGAAAAGATTAAGCGATGCTTTGCGTCAGGGGAAATTTGGGAAGATACATTCCCATTACGTGGCCGGGACGGGCAATATCGCTGGTTTCTCTCGCGTGCCATTCCCGTTCGCGATGAGCAGGGTCAGGTATTGCGCTGGTTTGGTACGAATACAGACATCACGGATCGCAAACAGATAGAAGAGGCATTGCAACAAAGTGAGGAACGCTATCGCTATCTGGCCGAGGCCATTCCGCAACTGGTGTGGACTTGTGATGCCGATGGTTGGTGTGATTATGTCAATCAGCGGTTGTGTGAGTATACGGGGCTAACGTTTGAACAAGCGGTCGGTGAGGGCTGGCTTTCAGCCGTTCATCCCGACGATCGCCCAGCGTCCCAATCCAAGTGGCTGGCAGCGGCACAGCAGGGTATCCAGTACCGTCATGAATACCGCTTTAAGCGAGCCTCTGACGGCAGCTATCGCTGGCATCTGGTGCTGGGTTTGCCGCTAAAGGATGCGCCGGATCGGGTGGTGAAATGGTTTGGCACCTGCACCGATATTCATGATCAAAAGGAACTGGAAATCGGACGCGATCGCCTGTTACAGCAAGAGCAAGCGGCACGAGAGGCGGCTGAACGCGCTAACCGCATCAAAGATGAATTTCTGGCTGTGCTGTCGCATGAGTTGCGATCGCCGCTTAATCCCATTTTGGGTTGGTCAAAGCTGTTGCAAACGCGCAAGCTAGATGAGGCTAAAACCGCTGAAGCTCTCGCCATTATCGAACGAAACGCCAGGGTGCAAACGCAATTGATCGATGACTTGCTGGATGTCGCTAAAATTTTGCGCGGTAAGCTAAGCCTGACGATGGCTCCTGTAAATCTGGCTACGGTGATCGAGTCCGCGATCGATACGGTAAAGACAACGGCGATCGCCAAATTCATCACGCTTCACGCGATCGCGCCCAACATTGGGCAAGTATCAGGGGATGCCGCACGCCTCCAGCAGATTATCTGGAACCTGCTATCCAACGCTGTTAAGTTCACGCCGACTGGCGGACGGGTAGAGATTCGGTTGGAGGGAGATGGAGGAGATAGGGGAGATAGGGGAGCCTACGCTCAAATCACCGTTACCGACACGGGCAAGGGCATCAATCCTGACTTTCTGCCTCACATTTTTGAATCGTTTCGGCAGGAAGATGCGTCGATTACACGCAAGTATGGCGGATTGGGTCTGGGGTTGGCGATCGTGCGTCAGTTGGTAGAAGCGCATGGGGGCACGATCAGGGCTAGCAGTTTAGGAGACGGTTTGGGGGCTACATTTACGGTGCGGTTGCCGTTGCTGAACGGTGAGCCAGATGTTGCATCGCAGGATGAGGTAGTTCAGCCCGACTTAAATCTCAAGGGAATTCGCATCCTGGCGGTGGACGATGATCCGGATTCTCGTGATTTGTTAACAGCATTGTTGACGCAGTACGAAGCAGAGGTGTTGATAGTGACCTCTGCGGCAGAGGCGTTGGCCAATCTCAGTACGTTTCAACCGGATGTGTTGGTCAGTGATATTGGGATGCCTGAAGTCGATGGGTATGCCCTGATTCAACAAATCCGAATGTTGCCACCTGAGCGAGGAGGACAGATTCCGGCGATCGCTCTTACGGCCTATGCCAGGGCTGATGATCATGAGCGATCGATGATTAGCGGCTATCAGCGACATGTTACAAAACCGCTAGAACCGGAACAGTTAGTAGAAGCTGTGGTAGCACTGACGCGAGGTAACAACTGTTAGGAACTAAAACCCAATTTTAGGGAGGGAAGTGATTCTTAATGTGAATTGGCCTCCTGATGAAGATGATTGATCCACTCTTCGACATTGCGAGGCGTAAGCTGACCGATCGGCTGCAATCGGGCGTCTTGATATCCCCATTTCTCAATGTCAATCAAATACTGGAGAGGGGCTAGCAATGGGCCACGACAGATATTTGCAACGGGCGGCGGGCTGTTTAATTCTTGCTGCAATCGTTGCGATAAGTCATTCATCACCCAATCTGGAATGCGCGATCGCTCCTCCGGATAAATAAATCCAAACAGAATTAAGTGACTGAATAAAACGCGCCAGTGAGGGCCAAAATTTTTCAGTAATCGTGCCCAATTCATGCAATCGCCACAAGCTAGCAGCAAATGGGCGACATCGGCACCATCAAAGCGATCGCGAGCCATGACAAAAGCTTTCGACCAGATCATATCTTCTGGTGCACAAACCTGAACGGGAATGCCTAAGACTTCATCCGCAACGGCATTCTCAAACCAGGCGTCATCTACTTCGCAATAGCCGTTTGCTGATCTAAAAATCAAATCAATGAAATTTTCGCCATAGGTCGCTTTGGCTAACCAGTGAGGAACAGCCATTTCAGTTTCTAGTCCTGCCTGAGCCAGAAGATCTAAGATCCGCTGACAGTCGTGGGGGCGAATGAAGAGATCCAAGTCTTTCGTATGGCGCGCAATGCCCGTGTAGCGCTCCAGCGCATATGCACCACAAATCAGAAATGGCATTCGTGCTTTATTTAATAATCCAAGAGTTTGACAGTAAAAATTACGAGTTTGTGGATCGAGATCCGCTTGATTTAACTGTGGAGCTTGCATACTTTTTCCAATCGTATCCCAACTACAACAACCGCAGCGAGATGATAGTTTAAGTGTGTGATAAAACGAGCTATATATCATCAATCTAGAGATTGAATGACTGAACATTGCAAGAAGGATAGAAGAACTAACACTCCAGCGAATTTAATGTCAATTCAATGTGAATCGATACCTGTGGGATGTGTTGGGCGGCAACGTAACGCATCATTCACCCAGCTTGCGTCGCTAACGCATTCTACGAGAATAAGCAGCTTTATAAAGATCTGGTATAACGTTCAGTTAACTTAGATCTCGCACCATTTACAGGAGCGCGAAGCACTTCTGTAAATGGTGCGAGATTGGGCAGCGCTACGCGCCGCCCAATCTCGCTTATTGAGAAAGGTGCAAGATCTCAGTAAAAAAATTCTTTCTAATGAAGCATGAAAAATAATGCTTTACCCGCCATGATCGGGAGCATCAGGATGAGTCATGTAAGCCGCAAATCAGGATAGCCGTATGTCGATCGCAAAAGATACCTTGCGAATAGCAGCCGTGGGAGATATTCACTGTACCAGAACGTCTCAGGGTGAGTTAGAACCTCTGTTTTCACAGGCCAATGAGCAGGCTGATGTATTGCTATTGTGTGGGGATTTAACCGATTATGGGCTGATGGAAGAAGCGCAGGTTTTAGTGAAGGAGTTGGCGATCGCCCGGATTCCTAAAATCGCAGTGTTCGGCAACCATGATTTTGAATCCAATCTGCAAAAAGAACTTCAGCAATTTCTGCTGGATGAAGGGATTAAAGTGCTGGATGGAGAGGCGTGCGAAATTCAGGGGGTTGGGTTTGCCGGAGTTAAAGGGTTTGCTGGAGGGTTTGGGTCGCGTGCGCTGGGTGCGTGGGGCGAAGACATAATTAAACAGTTTGTCCATGAAGCGGTCGATGAAGCGCTGAAACTGGAAGCGGCTCTGGCTAAATTGCACACTCCGCAACAGGTCGCAGTACTGCACTACTCGCCCATTCAACAGACGGTGGAAGGAGAACCCGCCGATATTTTTCCGTTTTTAGGCTCCAGTCGTTTAGAAGATCCGCTCAATCGTTACTCGGTATCGCTTGCCGTACATGGGCATGCCCATCACGGACAGTTAGAAGGACACACCAATACCAACATTCCGGTCTATAACGTATCGATGCCGCTGTTAAAACAGCATTTCCCTGACCAGCCTGCGTTTCGTCTGCTTGAAATTCCGGTTACAGCATGATTTCAGGCACCCAAGACTGGAAGATGGGAATCGACAGGGATAGGAAGATTGTTGCTTGTTAAACACCGTATGGATCGCTCATCAAACTCATTTTTGTTACTGCCTCTTGATGTCTCAGAGTTGTTGTTTCGTTTAGCGATCGCCCTTTTAGTCGGTGCCATCGTTGGATTTGAACGGGAAGTCAAAGATAAATCAGCCGGATTGCGAACCCACATGTTAGTGAGTTTAGGAGCAGCTTTTTTTGTGTTAATTCCAATTCAATTGGAAGTTGCACATCAAAGTGTAGAGGCGTTGAGCCGTGTCCTTCAGGGCATTATTGCGGGAATTGGGTTTGTGGGTGGCGGCGTGATCTTGCGTAATCAAACTAGAGCCGGTAATACGGAAGTCAAGGGGTTAACAACGGCGTCTGCTATTTGGGTATCGTGTGGGTTAGGGGTTGCGGCGGGATGTGGGCTGTGGATTATGGCATTAGTCGGTGCTGTATTGTCATTGATGACATTAGCGGTAATTAAACCGTTGGAACGAAATTAATTGATCTTGTTTCTAGGTTTCGTCTGGAACCATTGTGGAAGCTTTGCCGCCTTGTCATATGACTGGCGTCAAATCCTCAAAGCCGCATTGCTAGCTGAAATCTAGTGACGAGAAATAATGCTCCGACAAGACGCATTTGTTGAATGAGTAACCCGTTTATACGCTCATTTCATGCTGAAGGCGGACGTTTGTTCTGCGATTGGTTTTTAACGTCGTAGTTATATAGCTGTAGTCATGTCCGTTAGGACATTGAAAACCAAGAGGGGTATGGGGGCTTCGCCCCCAGCCAGGGGTTCCACCCCTGCACCCTGTCCTAACCCGAATGAATACAGCTATAGCGACCATCGAGAAAGTTAGAACAAGGGGTATGGGTTGCGTCCCCAGCTAAGGAGACCACCTCTGCACCCCGGCCTGACTAACCCCTCGGTTGCTATAGATAGTACTTCACAGGTTTGTCTATAACCGTTTGTTAAAGAAATGTTGTGGGCGATCGCATTTGGAAAAGACGATGAATTATCTTGTTGCAGTTTTACCAAACCAAACTCAAGCCGAAGCGGCCTATTCAGCATTAGAGAATGAGGGATTGCCGAGTTCTAGCATTGACATCTTAGGCAATGGCTACAAAAGCGCAGACGAGTATGGACTGATTAATCCCGGTCGAGAAGCCAAAAAAGGAGTCGGGCGTTTAGCAAACTGGTTGATTCCGTTTGGTTTTGTCGCAGGCTATTTCTTTAATTTGCTCACGGGAATTCAAATCTTACCGATAGGTGGGTTTGGTAATCATGTGCTAGGTGGCGTTTTGGGTGCATTCTCAGGTGCATTGGGCGCGTATGTGGTTGGCGGAGGTGTGGGACTAGCTCTGGGAGGCGGAGATGCACTGCCGTATCGCAATCGCCTGAATGCAGGTAAGTACTTAGTGATCGTTAAAGGATCTGAAGCGATGACGCGTCAGGCTACCTTTATTCTTCAGCAATTCCAACCTGAAAATCTTCAGGGATATGCAGAGCCACCAGACGCTTAAATCGCATTGTGCCAGTGGCTTTCCGTTATTTGAGATGACTGTATGCAAACGACTCCAACTTCAACCCAACTACCTCAATCGTCCCCCAAATCGTATACGCTGACTGACTGGCAGGGGGGCAACCGATCGCTAACCGAAGAATTTGATTACTGGATTGACGAGATTGATGGTGAAATCCCAGCCGACTTAAACGGCACGCTGTACCGGAATGGGCCGGGATTGTTAGAGATCTTTGGTCAGCCAGTGCATCATCCGTTTGATGGGGATGGCATGGTGAGTGCGATCGCCTTCACGAATGGACGAGCACATTTTCGCAATCGCTTTGTGCGCACGAAAGGCTACTGTGCCGAGCGTAAGGCTGAACGGATGCTGTATCGCGGTGTCTTTGGGACGCAAAAGCCGGGTGGCTGGATGGCAAACGCGTTTGACCTGCGCAAGAAAAATGTTGCTAATACGAATATCGTGTCCTGGGGCGGGAAGTTAATGGCACTGTGGGAAGCGTCGCATCCCCATCGGCTCGATCCGGATACGTTGGAAACAATGGGCATTGAAAGGCTGGATGGCGTGCTGCACAAAGGAACTCCCTTTGCGGCTCACCCCATGATGGACCCTGGTGATGAGGTACGGGAACCGCGCCTGGTGACGTTTGGCGTTCAACCTGGCCCCAAGACCACCATTACCATCTATGAGCTAAATCTGGCGGGTAAGGTGGTGTTGGAGCATCGCCATCAACTACCTGGCTTTGCGTTTATCCATGATTTTGCGATTACACCGCAGTATTGTCTGTTTTTCCAGAATCCCGTCACGTTTAATCCGTTGCCCTATATGCTGGGAATGCGGGGAGCCGCTGAATGCATTACGTTTCATGGCGATCGCCCCACCAAAATTTGGGTGATTCCTCGCAATCCATTTCAAAGTGCTCAGGTGATTGAAACCGATCCATGTTTTGTGTTTCATCACGCTAATGCATTTGAGCAAGACCGGACGCTAGTTGTGGATTCGGTTTCCTATGAGACGTTTCCGGCGATCGACCATGACTTGAACTATCAAGAAATCGATTTTGATGCGCGTCCACCGGGACAGCTTTGGCGATTTCAGATTGATCTGGAGGCTGGAACAGCATCACGTCGTTTGCTTGATCAGCGTGCGTGCGAATTTCCCTTTGTCAATCCTGCTTTGATTGGCAAACCGCATCACTGGATTTTCTTAGCAGCCGCCCATCAACCTGAAGGCGATGCCCCGCATCAAGCCATTTTCAAAATTAATCCAGAGTCCGGGCAGCAAGACCTGTATAGCTTTGCGCCAAAGGGCTTTGTCGGTGAACCCATCTTTGTTCCGCGTCCGGGCAGCGATCGCGAAGATGATGGATGGGTACTCACGCTGGTCTACGATGCGGCTCGTGGTCGAACCGACGTCGCCATTCTCGATGGAACGGATTTGCAGAAGGGGCCGATCGCTCATCTACACCTGAAGCACCACATTCCCTACGGGCTGCACGGCAGTTTTGTACCAAATCAATTGGATAGCGATCGCCATTGATGCCTGTGGAGGCGGGTTTTGCCGTTCTGTTAATCGTAAAGCCGTTAACTTGTCTGCTAAACCCGCCACTACCCCTACGATCGCTCCAACATCGACATAAACTTACCCTGTGCAAACGGGGCAGGTACGATCGGCATAAAGTGGGCGCGATCGCTCACTAATTGTTTCACATAGAACTCGTTGATCGTATGCTTCACCTGCTCTCGCGTTCCAATAATCCAAATCTGCACTTTTTCGGCAGGCGGAACGGGCAGCAGTTCGTTGAACTCTGTAGTCATGATATTTTGCCTCACTGATGTGATGTATCGAAGCGAAGAACAGCTTAAGGCGTGGTTCCTAACCACTCGTTTTGCTTCAGTAAGGCGATCGATCGTAAAATCAAGTCAGCCTGTCTCCTGCTTGTACCAGGAGTTAGGTTAGCTGGTTAGCGAGTGCTGGTAACACTCCTAATCAGCGTTTTCCATACCTTAAGCCTGTCTACTGGAAATCCAGTGTTTTTTAGGATAGGGGAAAGGGCGATCGGATACAAGCGTATTTATCGATTTATTTCACCCGAATCGCATCGCGCCTTGGTCGAGCAATTTTTAGGGCGAGGCTGGTTTTCACTCATAATGGGCGATCGATCTAATTGGAATATCAGTGCATTAGTATGCAAACGAAGCTCATAGAACCAGAAAAAATGCTGAACAAAATTAGCCCATGCTCCGAGTAGAGGCTAATATACAAGCATTCAAATCCGCCTAATATCCCATTTTTCAAATGGCGTGAAAAAATCATTCTAATTGGGTTACACAGGGGTGTTAGGCTCAAAAAAATCTATCTAATTACCAGATTTTCCAAATATAGCAATCCTAGATGAGCTGTGAGATTGGGCGCGGGCTTAGCC
>DATNPS010000329.1:0-6483 GCA_036703095.1 Crinalium sp.
AAATTTGCCTTTCGCAAAATTGCACCTGTGAGATCGGCGTAACTCAAATCAGCTCCTTGCAAGCTGGCATCACTCAGATCAGTTGGCTTCATTCCCTGTTGCAATGTACGATTCAAATGGGCACGACATAGCTTTGCACCATCCAGATTTGCCTGATAGAAAACCGCTCCACTCAACTTGGCATAGCACAGGTCTGCATCACTTAAAATCGCATGACCCAAATCCGTTAGTTGATCAGACGTAGGACGCAAGTCTGCTTCAAACAAATTGGCGCGAAGTAATCTAGCGTGAACTAAGTTCGTCCCCCCCAACGTCGCTTTACTCAAGTTCGAGCGCTCCAGGTTGGCATAACTCAGCTTGGCACCGCTCAAATCTGCCTCTCGTAGAATAGCTTGGTACAAATCTGCTTCGCTCAAATCCGTTCCCCACAAGATTGCCTCACTCAGATCTGCTTCCCGAAAGTTAGCTCGACTAAAGTCCGTTTTCCCCAATCGCGCTTGTCGCAAATCTGCCTGATTGAAATTCACACCACACAGGTGAGCATTATGCAAATCGACCTCTCGCAGGTTTACCCTTTGAAAGCTTCGTTCTCCTTGGGCATACCGATTCAGGATCGCTTCAATGGTCATCTCCGTTACCTTTAAGTGTCGCCACTGTAGGGGTTTCTCTTGAAAAGAGGTTAACTCAGCCATTGCCATTAAAGATAAGTATTATTTCAATCCACTTATAGAAGAACAATTTGAGGAAATTATGAGGAAACGAACTCGCGCCTGATTCAACCTCAATCAGTTGAAATTAAAAGCACATACATCATCAAAGATTGCTCTTAAGCAATAACGGCTTCCCGCATACCGATTAACTCCGCCATCACCTCAGCCACCGACATAATTCGCTCTGCCCGTCCGACGTTCGCTCCAGAAAAGATCAACCCATTTTCTACATCCCCACGAGCTGCATTTGCAAGTGCCTGAAGGATGCAATACGTTTGGCGCGTATCCCGACACAGACAGGACTCCAGACAGTTGGCAATGCATCGTCGTTCTAGATCTGGGGATGCAGCGATTGCCTTTTGTGCAAACACATTCCGTAAGGCGCGAGCGGGCTTGCCGACCGGACTGGGCACAACCACTACATCTTCTTGGCTGGCTTTGAGATGAAACTCCTTATAGCGCCGGTTGGCATCACACTCTTCAGTTGTGATGAAACGAGTACCAACTTGAACTCCACTAGCTCCTAATGCCAACATGCGATCGACATCAGCTCGATCCCAGATACCCCCTGCTGCAATCAACGGGATATCGACTTGTAGCTGATGCTGTAGGTAATTCTGGATTTTGGGAATCAACCACTCAATCTGGTTGTTGAAATCTTCACAGGTAGTACCGATATGTCCCCCGACTGCTTGAGAATTCTCGACAACGAATGCATCAGGTAAGCGATCGTACTGTTGCTGCCAAGTTTGACAGATAATTTGAACGGCTTCTAAACCGCACACCATCGGCACTAGCGCCACATCTGGGTAGTCTGTTGTGTAAGCGGGTAGGTGCAAGGGCAATCCTGCCGCTGTAACGATTAGATCCGCACCATTCGCTGCCGCTGCCTGTGCCAAAACAGGATAATCTTTGGTTGCAATCAGAATATTCACCCCAATCATCCCCTCTGGACTGATGGTACGCGCTTTTTGCAGTTCCTTAATCAAGGCCAACTGATTGGTCTTGAAAAAATTGCCTCGTCTAGATTTAGTACCAAGGTAAGGAGAATTCAGTCCTAATCCTAGTGATGAGATGACACCTACTCCTCCTGCATTGGCAACGGCTCCCGTCAGTCTAGCCCCCGATACTCGAACGGCCATTGCCCCTTGAACAATGGGATAACGGGCGGTATGTTGACCAATTTTGAGAGGAAAGTGCGATCGCAGCATACGAGAATCCATTTAATTACCAAATGGCGATTTATTGATGATACCTTGAATTGTGACAGGCTCATTCATGCTTTACTCACTGTGAGCAACAGTTTGCCACTCCTGCACAAAAAACGATGGAACATGTAAAATGATGGTTTCATCGTGAGTCGTTTGCACACTCAATTGCCAGGGAAGTTCAACGCGCAACTGAGACAAAATAGGTTGCAAATCATACTGCCCAACATTCGGTTCGGGCGAACTGGGATCGGTAAAAATCTGACTTGATGCATCCATAGCGTTTAGGATTTGACCCATTGAATTAGTCAAGAGTAACGGTTGAGAATGAGCGATTTCTGCTGTGCCGAGAAAACCAACAAGCCGCAGATAGAAGCTTTTACTCCCGTCTGAATGGATGCGTTTAAAGGCGATCGCCTGCCAGCTAGTATTGTGTTGGTCTTTGAGAGTTTGCCGAGATTGATAAACAATTTGTCCAGGGGCTTCTTCTAATTGACGTATAGCAGCAAATGCTGATGGTGTAGAGCATACAGAACACAACAGTGCTAGACCGATAAATGCCGTTACAACCAAAAAAGAAACCGTCCGTTGAATTTGATGATGCATTATTATTAACCCCTTAGAAATCTATGAGTGTTGCAACCACACCAAACAATGTCTTCAGTCCCAGTTGCTCAAACTAGGGAATAGCTGTTCTTGCCTGCATTGCAGATGGAATAGGTGTACCCGTTGAGCCAACCTGAGTGAAGCTTGATAGACCTCATGACTTACGCAGTCGCCCCGCCTGCCCCAAATCTGGGAGGAGTTGGATCTTGTTCCCCCAAAGTTGGGGGCTAGACGGCGAATCAACAATGCAGTTTCAGTAAATCTGGATTCACTATTGACAAGTATATAGCGATAGAGTTATTAAACAAGAGAGACAAGCTTTTGTTGTCGATCGATACTTCACAATTTCATTTCTGCCCAATTTGCACTTATTGAACTATGACAACACTTATGCAACGGCGCAGTAGCGTCAGTTTATGGGATCGCTTTTGTAACTGGATTACCAGTACCGAGAATCGATTATATGTGGGTTGGTTTGGGGTTTTGTTAATTCCAACCGCCTTGACCGCCACGATTGTCTTTATTCTTGCCATAATTGCCGCTCCCCCTGTCGATATCGATGGCATTCGCGAACCCGTTTCCGGTTCTCTGCTGTACGGCAACAACATCATTACAGCTACAGTCGTTCCCACGTCTGCGGCTATCGGTCTGCACTTTTATCCAATTTGGGAAGCGGCTTCCCTTGATGAATGGCTTTATAACGGTGGTCCCTATCAGTTAATTGTGTTTCATTTCCTGATTGCCATTTATGCCTACATGGGTCGGGAGTGGGAACTGAGTTACCGTCTAGGAATGCGTCCTTGGATTGCAGTAGCGTTCTCGGCTCCTGTTGCCGCCGCGACGGCTGTGCTGTTGATTTACTCCATTGGGCAAGGTAGTTTCTCTGATGGCTTAATGCTAGGCATTAGCGGCACATTCAACTTCATGATTGTCTTTCAGGCAGAACACAACATTCTGATGCATCCGTTCCACCAGTTAGGTGTCGTTGGTGTGTTCGGTGGTGCGCTTTTTGCCGCGATGCACGGTTCATTAGTTACCTCCAGTCTGCTCAAAGAGACGAGTGAAAGCGAATCGGCAAATGCTGGCTATCGGTTTGGTCAAGAGGAAGAAACATACAACATCGTAGCCGCTCACGGTTACTTTGGACGCTTAATCTTCCAGTACGCTAGCTTTAACAATTCGCGATCGCTTCACTTCTTCCTTGCCGCTTGGCCTGTAGTTGGTATTTGGTTCGCTGCTCTAGGCATCAGCACGATGGCGTTTAACCTGAATGGGTTCAACTTTAACCAATCTATCGTTGACAGCGAAGGACATCCGATCGATACCTGGGCAGATATCATCAACCGCGCCAACATCGGGATCGAAGTGATGCACGAACGCAATGCTCACAATTTCCCCCTTGACTTAGCTTCCGCCCAAGCGCAACCTGTTGCCTTGAATGCTCCTGCAATTCACGGCTAACCCTCTGTCTATTAACTTCTCGATCAATTGAATCTGCACTCTTGTTAGAGTGCAGATTCTTCTTGCTGAATTGCCTGCAACATTTCTGCGGCTACCGCAAAGCGATCGCGCAATTCTTGAACTTCCCATTCGAGTTTTTTCCTTGATTCAAACCGCAGGTGCTAAACTTGAAAGTTTGATTTCCGCCATAACCACCGAGGAATCAGTTGTCGGGTGGATGCGAAAGCCAAGTTTTTGACAAACCTGTTGCATTGCCCGATTCTCAGACAGAATTTCCGCACTGATGCACTCTAGCTGCTCATCCCCCCCCACTTGCAGCAACTGGCGCAGCAACTGAGTTCCCAAGCCACTACCTTGATACTGGTCGCTAACAAGCATGGCAAATTCCGCCTCATTCGCCCCATGTATTTTGCTTAATCGACCCACTGCCAGAATCTTGTGCAGCCCAGTCTCCGGTTCCTGATAGTCGGCAACCAGTGCCATTTCGCGATCGTAGTCAATAAAGCAGATGCGTGTTAATCGTTCGTGAGCAACTCTAGACTGAAGCTTAATCAAATGAAAGTAACGGAAATAAACACTTTGTTCCGATAGTGCCTGATGAAACTGAACCATCAACGGTTCATCTTCAGGTCGGATCGGGCGGATAGTGACGGGCGTACCATCCTTCAGCGTCCAAGGTGTGACGTACTGAATCGGATAGGGACGAATCGCGAGTTTGGGCAGTTTATCCTCTGTCACTGTTGGTTCATGGAGGATGACACGCGCATCCAGTGCGATTAGTCGCTCCCGAGAGGCAAGCAAGGGATTGATATCTATTTCCTTAATCCAGCGCTGCTCGACAACCAACTGGCTAAAGTGAACTAGGAGTTGCTCCAAGGCAGCAAGATCGATTGGTTTACGTCCTCGCACTCCTTTGAGCGCCTTATAAATGTGAGTTTGTTCCATCATCCGTCGTGCCAGCGTGGTGTTGAGTGGCGGCAGCGCTAAAGCCCGATCCTGGAAGACTTCCACGAGTTGCCCACCCGTACCAAACAGCAGCACCGGACCAAACTGCGGATCGAGGCTACTGCCAAGAATCAGTTCGTAGCTATCTAGCTTCACCATCGGTTGAACCGTCACGCCTAAGAAATGTTCGGCACCCACATTCTGACCTACCGATGTTTCAATAGCACGATAAGCCACGCGCACCGCATCTGCATCCACCAAGTTCAGTTGCACGCCACCCACATCAGTTTTGTGGGTAATGGTTTTACTAAACAGTTTGAGAACGACTGGATAGCCAATGGTATTAGCTTGCATTACCGCCTCCTCCATACTTGTGGCAACGTGCGTTTCCACAGTGGGGATACTATAGGCAGTAAGGAGCTGCTTCGATTCCCATTCGGTGAGAATCGTTCGACCTTCTCGGCGTGCGGTTTGAATAATTTCATCGGCAAGAGCGCACTCGGCATTCCCTGGCTCACAAAACGCAGGGAGCGACGGAGTTTCGTACAAACCATGTAGATTGTAGTTGTAGCGCCACATATAGTTGAATACGTGGGCGGCTGTATCCGGGTAGGGGAACGTAAAAATATTGGCGCGATTGAGAATCATTTCCCCAGCAGCAACCTCAGCCCCACCAATCCAACTCGCAAGGATTGGCATTCGGATTCTGGACTTTGGATTTCTTCCCCGCTCTCCTGTTGCTGTACTCCCTCCATTTTCCCTTGCGGCAAAAGCCTTCAACTGCTCAGCGGTTTGAGTTGGGTCAGTCATCGCTTGAGGTGTCAAGATGACGAGCAATCCGTCACTATTGGGGTCTTTCGCCGCAATTTCTAGAGTTTTGACGTAGCGTTCTGGGTCGGCATCACCCAGAATGTCGATCGGATTGTGATGGCTCCAATGGGGTGGTAGCAATTGGTTGAGCGCTTCGATAGTTGAGGGCGATAATTCCGCCAGTTCGCCTCCTTCTGTAATTAGAGCATCAGTCGCCAGCACTCCAGGACCACCCGCGTTGGTGAGAATGGTTAATCTTGGTCCTTTGGGGCGCGGCTGCTTGGCAAGCACTTCTGCCATGTTGAACAAGTCGTCAATTGTATCAACCCGCAACACGCCACAACGCCGGAAGGCAGCGTTGAGAACTTCGTCGCTACCCGTTAGGGCACCCGTGTGAGAAGCAGCAGCTTGGGCAGCGGCAGCAGTGCGACCGGCTTTGATGACAATAATCGGTTTGGTGAGGGCAACTTCCCGTGCAGCCGAGAGGAACGATCGCGCATCGCCAATCGACTCCATGTAGATGACAATGCTTTGAGTACGCGGGTCATCACCTAGGTAACTAATCAAGTCACCCCAGCCGACATCGAGCATCGAGCCGATGGACATAAAAGCACTGAAGCCGACATTCTCTCTGAAGCTCCAATCGAGAATTGAGGTACACAGTGCGCCGCTTTGACTGATGAAGCCTACACTACCTGGGCGTGCCATTGCACTGGCAAAGGTAGCGTTCAACCCGGTTAGCG
>DATNPS010000332.1:0-2733 GCA_036703095.1 Crinalium sp.
AAAGGAGGCAACCGAATGAAATATTTGCTGCTGATCTATATGGACGAAAACGCCATGAGCGACACTGAGCGGGAGCATTGCTACGTGGAGTCTGCCCAAGTCGCTCAGGATCTCCATTACAAAGGGACAATTTGTGGCATCGGCTCCCCTCCATCCCGTTACAACGGCGACCAGTGTTCAAGTCCGCGACGGCAAATCCCTTGTGACCGATGGCCCCTTTGCCGAAACCCATGAACAATTGGGCGGATTCTTTCTCGTCAATGCTCAGGATTTGGATGAAGCCATTGCGATCGCCACCCGCATTCCAGGAGCGCGAGTAGGCACCGTCGAAATTCGCCCCGTTCTTGAAATTGCGGGATTACCAACACAGTCATGACCACCAGCTAGCCATCCAACTCAAAACCACTCAACAGGAGATTTCACAATGAAAGTTATGGTCTTCGTCAAAGCAACCCAGGACTCTGAAACTGGAGTGATGCCGAGCGAACAGCTTTTGAGCGAAATGGGTCAATACAACGAAGAATTAGCCAGGGCAGGTATCTTGCTCGCGGCTGAGGGCCTTCATCCTAGCTCAAAAGGAGTGCGAGTTCACTTTTCAGGAACCGATCGCAGTGTCACCCAGGGACCGTTTACTCCAGCCCAGGAGTTAGTGGCAGGGTACTGGCTCTGGCAGGTGAACTCAATGGAAGAGGCTATTGCCTGGGTGAAGCGTTGCCCTAACCCCATGTTAGGAGACTCCGACATTGAGATCCGTCCTGTATTCGAGGCAGAGGATTTTGGTGAACTCCTAACACCCGAATTAAGGGAGCAGGAAGACCGCATTCGTGCCCAGGTTGAAACGCGACAGCAAGAGTAATTTCATCTGCAAACGACCAGCCATCACAACGGGGAATCGAAAACCCACTCCTGCAAGAACAAATTCACCAAAGGAATCCATCATGAAAATCAATTCTTATCTCATGTTCGATGGAAATTGTGAGGCAGCGTTCAAATTCTACGAGCAATGTCTTGACGGTAAAATCACCATGATGATGACGCATAAGGAAGCACCTTCCGCAGAAAATGTCTCACCAGAGTGGCATGACAAGATTATGCACGCCTGCCTTGATTTGGGCGATCGCTTGTTGATGGGATCTGACTGCCCTCCGGGATATTTTGAACCCCCTCAAGGCTTCTACGTTCAGGTGAGCATATCTGAGCCAGACGAGGCAGAAAGAATTTTCCACGTTCTGGCAGAAAACGGCAAAGTAAAAATGGCGATCGCGCAAACGTTCTGGTCATCGCGTTTTGGCATGTTGATTGACCAGTTCGGTACCCCTTGGATGGTCAACTGTGAGCAGGTTGTTTGAGCGTATGCACGAATACGAACCCATGAAATACGGTGGTCTTTCACTGACCCGCCAGATTAATGCGCCGCGTGAAAAAGTCTACGAAGCATGGACAAAACTTGAGCATCGAAAGCACTGGTTTGTAGGTCCAGCTTGGACAGAAATCAGAAGAAGCCTGGATCTGAAAACAAACGGCATGGAAGTTGCTCATGGTCGCTTTGAAGACGGCACAGAAACAATCTACACTGCACGTTTTCATCTCATTGAGCCTAATCTTCGTTTGATCTATGCATTTGACATGCAGGTTGGCGGCGCACTCTTCTCTGTTTCACTCGCAGGCGTGGAGTTTAAGAGCAAGTCCAACGCAACTGAACTAACCTATACCGAGCAAGGGTTATTTCTGATCGGCGAATATAATACTGAGTCACGAACAGCAGGCACAGATGGTCTTTTGAAGCAATTTTCGTCTTACGTGGAATCGATGGAATGAGCCATTACAGCACCAGATCTTTGATCTAGTTCAACCATTACACTGTGGAGATTGACAATGATTCAGAACATAATTGCACATCCCAAAATTGTTGGAAGAGATGAGTGGCTGACTACTCGTAAAACATTGCTTGAACACGAAAAAGAGTTGACCAAGCAGCGCGATCGCATCAACGCTGAACGACGCAGGCTACCAATGGTCAAGCTTGAAAAGGAATATACTTTTGAAGGATCAAACGGTTCTGCCCAACTCTCTGATCTGTTCGAGGGACGAACCCAACTGATCATCTACCACTTCATGTTTGCTCCGGAATGGGAAAAAGGCTGTGGGGGTTGTACAGGCTTTGTTAATTCGCTGGGCGATCTATCCATGTTGAGTCAGCGCGACACCACCTTTGCATTAGTCGCGCGCGCTCCATTCCCTAAGTTGGAAACCTACAAAGCGCTGAAGGGCTGGACGCTTCCCTGGTATTCCTCCTTTGGCAGCGATTTTAACTACGATTTCCACGTCACTCTGGACGAAACCATTGCACCTATCGAATACAACTATCGAGACAAGGCAGAGTTAGAGAGATTAAACGGACCCAATGTGATCCAAGGCGAAAGCCACGGACTCAGCGTTTTCTTCCGACTGGGTAACGATGTGTTCCACTCCTACTCAACCTACGCTCGTGGGGTTGAATCCCTCACCGATTCCTACAGCCTGCTGGATATGACTCCCTACGGGCGGCAAGAACACTTTGAAGACTCACCCCCTGGGTATCCGCAAAAGCCGACGTATGGATAACAAACCAGCATCTCTACGGTAATTCTGCGACCGCCCTCTTTCATCATTCATCATAAGGAGATAAACAATGGAAACTACGCAAACCGAACAAACCTCATGCCTGCCTGCTCAACCTCAAAAAGAACATCA
>DATNPS010000357.1:0-14296 GCA_036703095.1 Crinalium sp.
CCGTGGATTAGTTTCAACCGCTTGAAGCGATGGTTAGCTGTGTTTAACATTCCATCACTGAGAGAAGGATTTGACCAATTAATTGAACAGATGCAGCAGTTCTATTGCCCTGTAATTCATGATTTACTGCTGCGTCGCATCATATTTAACTCTGCTTAAAGGATGGAAGAGGGATAAGTAGGCATTGCCCACCCTATTGCTCCAAATGATGCGATGACAGCTATACAGAAACAAAATATACGTTATTTTTCGTTGAAGCCCGGAACCTATAGTGACGTAACCAACCGTCTACGGATATGGTTAAGCATAGATTGAAGAATCAACTGTACGTTCCTATATCAAACCTGCCGTATGAAGTTGAACAAACGCACACTGGCGATCGCCACCTCCCTTTCCCTCTGCTCCCTGGGGATAGGCATCGGTGCGGCCTCCGCTAGAGATGATCAGATTATTTATCAGTCTGGCCCCATCATTCCGCTGGAACAGATAGTCAGAATTGTTCAGTCAGCCTATCCCAACGCACAGATTGAGAAGATCAAGCTAGAACGGGAAGAGGAACGGGGGTTGGTGTACGAAATTGACCTCACCAACGATCGAGACATTTATATTAACGCCAACACAGGCCAAGTGTTTGGCACCGACGAGGATTAGTTTTATAGCTGTAGTCCTTGAGATAAGGACGGGGTGCAGGGATTCCACCCCTGACTGGGGGCGAAGCCCTCAAACCTCCTTGGTTTTGATGCTTTAAAGGCAAAAGCAGGACGCACGGCATTGCCGTGCGTCCTGCTTTTCAATTTTTTACACCATGCTGTAAGCACGACTCAACTGGCCCAGAATGGCGTCTACATTCTTGCGGGCATCGCCAAACAGCATCCGAGTATTGTCCTTATAAAACAGCGGATTCTCAACTCCAGCGTAGCCACTGGCCATACTGCGCTTCATCACAATCACCGTTTTAGCCTTCCAGACTTCCAGGACAGGCATTCCAGCGATCGCACTATTCGGATTCTCCAGCGCACTGGGGTTCACGGTATCGTTTGCCCCAATCACCAGCGCCACATCGGTTTGTGGGAAATCATCGTTGATTTCATCCATTTCCAGCACAATGTCATACGGAACATTGGCTTCTGCCAGCAGCACGTTCATGTGACCAGGCAATCGTCCAGCCACCGGGTGAATGCCAAATCGCACCTGAACACCCCGTTCCCGCAGCTGTTTGGTAATTTCGGCTAGCGAATGCTGAGCCTGAGCAACCGCCATACCGTATCCCGGCACGATAATAACGCTTTTAGCCTGTTGCAACAGATCCGCTGTTTCATCAGCACTGGCCTGTTTCACCTCACCATCGACCGCTTCGGTTTCCGTCGCTCCCGTGCCAGCCCCCCCCCCAAAGCCGCCCAAGATAACGCTGATAAACGATCGATTCATCGCCCGACACATAATGTAGCTGAGGATTGCGCCGCTGCTGCCCACCAATGCCCCTGTAATAATCAACAAATCGTTGGAGAGCATAAAGCCTGCCGCTGCTGCTGCCCAGCCGGAGTAGCTGTTGAGCATGGAAATTACCACGGGCATGTCGGCTCCACCGATCGCCATCACCAGATGCACGCCCAATACCGAGGCGATCGCCGTCATGATCAGCAATGGCTGCAAGCCTGCCAGATGAGGAGCGGCCATGAACTGCACACCCAGCCCCACCGAAAACACCAGCATGGCGACATTCAGCCAGTGACGAGCGGGGAGCATCAGCGGTTTGCTGCCAATAATGCCCTGTAGCTTCCCAAAGGCCACGATTGATCCGGTTAAGGTAATCGCTCCGATAAACACACCCACAAAGATTTCCAGTTGGTGAATGGTGGCTTCCGCGCCCGTCAGGGAAGTCTCTTCCAGGTAATTGGCAATGCCCACAAGAACTGCCGCACCTCCCACAAAGCTATGCAGCATGGCGACCAGTTGCGGCATGGCGGTCATCGCAACCCGTGACGCCACGATCGCCCCAATTAGCGCACCAGGTAAGATCACCGCTCCCAGAAGTCCGTATTGCTTCAGTCCTCCACCCAATGCCGTTGCCACGAAGGCAATCAGCATTCCGGCAATGCCGTACAAGTTGCCACGCCGCGCCGTTGCCTGATCCGACAATCCGCCCAAACTGAGAATGAATAATGCACTGGCGGCAATGTAGGCCACTGTCAAAAGATTGTTAGACATAATTTCTCCCGCCGTGCCTTATTTCTGAAACATCTTGAGCATTCGTTGTGTCACCAGGAAGCCCCCAGCGATGTTGATGGTGCCGATCAGAATGGCGATCGCCCCCAAAATGGTCGTCGCGGAAATAGTCGGCCCGGCCAGTTGCAACATTCCGCCAATGATGATGATGCCGCTGATGGCATTCGTTACGCTCATCAAGGGAGTGTGCAAGGCGGGTTTTACGTTCCAGATCACCTGCCATCCCACAAAGCAAGCCAGCACAAACACCGTGAAGTGAGATAAAAACGACTCCGGCGCACTAATACCTATCCCGATCAGCGCACAGCCAATCAGAACGAGCCAGAGGGTTGAGGGTGATGACGCACCAGAGCCATGTCCCTTAGCGGCTGATGCTTTAGCGGGTGCTGGCGGCTGGCTGGCTGGAGTGGGTGCGGTTTTGGCCACAGGTTGAGCTGCCGTTACGGTAGCGCTGTCAGGCTTCTTTTCGGGCTTCGGTTCCTCCTTACGCGGCGGCGGATAGGTGATCGCCCCCTCATGCAGGATGAGCGCACCGCGCACCACTTCATTCTCAAAATCAACCGTGTAGTTTTGCGAACCGCCCAGTTCTTGCATCAGATGACACAGGTTGGTGCCATAAAGCTGACTGGCCTGATGCGCCATGCGGCTGGGTAAATCCGTTAAGCCAACAATCGCGACGCCATGATAGCGGTAGACTTCTCCGGGGCGGGTGACTTCGCAGTTGCCACCCTGCTCTGCCGCCATGTCTACAATCACCGAGCCTTCTTTCATGCTCTCGACCATTTCTCTGGTGATCAGCGTGGGTGCTTTCTTACCGGGAATCAGCGCGGTGGTAATAATGATATCCACCTCCTTCGCCTGATCTGCGAAAAGGGCCATTTCCGCCTTGATGAATTCCTCACTCATCACCTTGGCATAGCCCCCTTCTCCGGTGCCGTCTTCGGCAAAGTGCAGTTCCAGAAACTCGGCTCCCAAGCTCTGCACCTGTTCCTTCACCACCGGACGGGTATCAAATGCGCGTACCACAGCTCCCAAGCCTCTCGCCGTTCCGACTGCCGCCAGCCCTGCCACCCCGGCTCCAATGACCAGCACCTTAGCAGGTGGCACCTTTCCGGCTGCTGTAATCTGCCCAGTGAAGAAGCGGCCAAAATGATTCGCCGCCTCAATTACAGCTCGATAGCCTGCCAGGTTGGCCATTGAACTGAGGGCATCCATCTTTTGGGCACGGGTAATACGCGGAATGGCGTCCATTCCCAGCACCGTTGCTTTACGAGTGGCAAACTGTTGCAGCAGATCAGCGTTTTGGGCGGGATAAATGAAACTGATCAGCGTCCCGCCTTCTGGCATCAAATCAACCTCGTGTTGGTTCAAGGTGGGATTCAGAGCAGGCGGACGCACCTTCAAAATGATGTCAGCCTTGGCCCAAAGGCTAGCCGAATCATCCACAATCTGACATCCGACCTGTCGATAGGCATCATCGGGGAAATGGGCCGCCGCCCCTGCACCCGACTCAACGAGCACGTTAAATCCTAGTTTTTGTAAAGTCTTCACCGTATCGGGTGTAGCCGCAACCCGTTGTTCACCCGGAAACGTTTCTTTAGGAACACCAATCGTTTTCGGCGTTTTAGGATTTGTTGTTATAGCATTGGTTGTCCCGATTTCAGGTGTCGTAGGGGCAATATCAGTTGTCATAGGCGCTCCTAAAGGCGATAAAGCTCACGCCAGGTGAGCTGAAAATCATGGCGATAGCGGGTGGCATATCAGCCAGTGGCGATCGCACGTTTTGTTTTAGGTAATGAAACGTAACCCCACTATCCGAAACCAATCGGCTTGAGTAAGGTTCAAAGGTTTATTCCTCGCTGAAGCAATAGCGCTGATTTGCGTCAACGAGTTCTGAGTATATGGAGATTTATGTTATGGATCACGAATTTAATAAAACCCAAAATTTAATTTTTGGAAGTGCGGCTTTGCCACGTTTTCAAAAATTAAAAAATTGGTTTTAATTGGTTCATGCTCCTGTGGAGTGTGACGGCACACTCAACTGTGTATTCCTGCTCGCATAGATGCGGGCATACGGGTGGTTCTCATAAAATCATCTCAAGGAATTCAGAATTTTGCTTGAAAATTAAGTATCGTATCTAACAATTATCAAGTTGTTTAAACTGGCACGGTTTCGATCGCATCCCTTCGGCGCACGAGACAGAACTTCTGCCGTAAAACAACATAGAACCCTAGATAGAGGAGCCTAATAAACCTCTACCCTTACCCTGAATTATGTAGGTGTGTAGCGTTTCAAGCTGGCATTGGGAAACTTTTCTAGCCCTTTGCGTCAGTTTGAATGGTGTGCTTCTCTTCAACAACATGAATCTTTAGACTCATTCATCCCTATGACGTTGCCAAGTCCTCTCTCTGGGTCATCCTCTGTGCTGCTAACGGTATTCCCGAATGGCAATGCTTCCCAACCTCTAGCAACGACCTCAGACGTTGCGTCCCCTCCAGTTGACCAACCGTCTAACACCACATCCTTTATAGTCGGTGGTGTGCCTTATTTCATGACCCTCTGCTTTTTAGCCGTCTGGGCGATCGCACTTCTAGTGTTTTTAGAGAGTGCCGTTCGCTATGGCAGAGAGGCCGTTGGCAAAAAGTATAGTCAAGTTCCCTGCCGCAATTGTCAATTTTATTCAAATAATCCTCATCTGCGCTGCGCCGTTCATCCTTCTCTGGCGTTAACGAAACAGGCGATCGAGTGCAAGGATTATACGTTTAGCGCAGATCCTAAAAGTACTGAGAAGAAACGATATCATTCCTTTTGAGCGTGAATTTGACGAACGGGCTTTTTGGAGAGTGGCGCGTCGCGCCACTCTCCAAAAAGCCCGATTTTACGTGCGCGTCGCGCACGTAAAATCGGGCTATCGAATTCACACATTTTGAAGTTTGTTAGGTTACATAGTGCTCGTTGGCGTTATTAGAGAAGACCTAAATGCAGGTTGAGTGCGGCATCAACCGTCCCCATAGCAGCCTCGTTTAAACGACCAACAATAGTCCTCTGAATCCAATGTTTTGCAATAGTTCGGAACTGTATTCACAGAACGATTGTTTGCATCATTGCTAACAATTAGAACATGGCGACGTTTTGCTATTTCAGAACCGACTGTGGAATCAAGATTGGCATAATAAATTTCACCACGCTTCATCAGCCAGACCATCCGCGATCGCAACATCCCGCATTGAATCAGCTTCTTCAGTCGCAGAACTGTAAGCATTTTCCAACTCTTGATTTCGCAACAAAATTAATAATGCCTCGATCGAAGTATAGTGTTCAACCTCCCATTGGTGAAGCGTTTTAGCTGCATCAATCGCTTGCTTAACAGCATCCGCTTGTTCAGTAAATTCTTGTCGAAAATTGACAATAGGAACTCCAAGCCGCACCGAAGCACTTTTGCCAGTCTTCACAATCTTCATATTAGACTCAAGTACGTGATTGAAATGAGATTGAAAGTTTTCGAAAACTGAATCTGATTCAGCCATTCCTTTTACATGAAGATCCACATAGCCTCGATTGGTCTTATACATAATCCATGTACCCTTTGGAGACGCAGACTCAGGCTTTAACAATACCCAACCCCCCGTTGCTGTTCTCGGTGGTTTTGGTTCAAGCATTCCTAACTCAGGTGCGATCTCCTGAATCCGTTGGTAACAGTAGAGCCAGTTTCTTAAGGCTAATGGGTCGTGCTTAGGCTGATATTTGTAAGGCTGAGTCGTAATGGGTTGTTCTTGCTCTTCTTCCTGAGCAACGATCGCCTCTTCAATTTGAGCAACTTCGGTATCGGTTAACTCCAAATGGTTTTGTACCAGTTTCAGGTCTTGGCGAGCTTTTTCGTCGAAGGGATAGCCATATTTTGCGATCGCCTCTAAAAACAACTGGCGATAGCTATCTAGCCGCTGCTGTTTAGCAGCAGGATTGAGGATGGCTAGTTCAATCTCCTGTGCCTCCAGATCTGTTAAACCATACTGATTTTGTAAGCTCTTTAGAATGAATCGTTCACCCAAAGAAATTTCGCTATCCGTAGCAAACGCTTGAAATTTCTGACGGTAGGCAGCGATCGCTTCCTCTTTTTGCTGTTCGGCACGCTGCTGTTTACGGTGATCAAGCAACCGTTGCGCTACAGCTTGAATTCCTTGAGTAATGTTTTCAAATGCCTGATCTCGGCTAAACCAGGCTGGACTTTCAACAGGTGCAGCATTCTTGGGAAGAGCTTGTAATTTAGCAAAAGGGGCGATCGTCCAGTTCACAGGCCGTAAAACAACTGGAATGACACAGGCTTTACCCGCTTCATGCAAAGACATAGCTCGCTTGATCTCCATATCCCAGCAGTAGCGCGACGCAATAAAGTCTGCACTAATCAGCAGCAGAATAATATCAGCTGTGTCTTGATTGATTGAGATCTGGGTATCCCACACATCACCCGGAAGAATTTTGCGATCGTGCCAGCTAGAAATCAGCCCTTGATATTCCAGAATTCTCAGATGTTTTGCCAGCGCATCTCGTAGGGATTCATCCTGGTGAGAGTACGAGAAGAAAAGCTTGAGCGCTTCTGTCACAATTCTGAGCCTCTTGAAATCAAGGTAAATCTTGACTCGATTATACTGACTTCTTTTGGGGATGGTGGCGATCGCTACTGGCTCTTGGAGTACTGAACGTTACTTGCCTTTTTTCTTTTTCCCTTTATCTTTTTTCCCTTTACTGTCATCACTGGCGTCTAAGGCTCCCTCGATCTTGGCGTTAAAACCATAAACCTGCCGACTGCCTGCCAGTGGCACCAGCGTTACGTCCCGTTCGTCTCCCGGTTCAAACCGGACAGCAGTGCCAGCCGGGATATCGAGCCGCATTCCTCTCGCCTGTTCGCGATCGAAGGTTAGTGCGCTATTCACCTCGTAGAAATGGAAATGAGAGCCGACCTGAATGGGGCGATCGCCCGTATTTGCGACTGGCAGCGTGACGGTGGGGCGACCTGCATTCAGTTCGATCTCGCCAGCTTCAACAAACAGTTCTCCAGGAATCATAGTGACCTACCGTGGTGTGTTTACCGTTACTTCTTAAAAATGCCAAGTTCACTCAGCAATAGAAAATTATCCAGACTTGTCCAATATTCTGAGCATTTCCCCTCTCGGATGCGCAAAATGCTGATGCCTGGAAGTTTGATGGATTTGCCTGTGGGGGGAATGCCTTTGAGTGGCCCCTGGTGAGTGCCATAGGCTGTCCAACGCACGGCCACGCGGTCATCCTCAGAAATGATATCGTCAATCACAACTTGGTAGTCAGGAAACGCAGTGAAATAGCTGAGTAGAAATTGTCTGGCTCGCGGCACGCCTTGCAGGTCTGAAACGGTAGAAGGTTCATGCCATACGTAATCTGAGGTGAGCAAGTCGTCTAACGCATCTAGATTTTTTTGATTCCAGATGATGTCATAGAATCGCTGAGCCACTGATTTATTCAACTCAAATTGATCGAACTCAGATTGATTGAACTCAGCCATTTGCTACCTGTTACTCCTGGTCATTTTCGATGGATGAATCCAAGTCGAATGCACCGATCTCATTTAAGAGGAGGAATGCATCCCAACTTGTCCAATATTCAACGAATTTATTGTTGGCAACACGAGCAAAGCTAATGCCAGGAATCATAACGGAATGGCCGCTTGGCGGAATGTCTCGTAAATAACCATCATGGGTGCCCTGAAAGACCCATCGTGCGGCAACGCGATCGCCTTCTGCCACGACATCTTCCAGCGAAAAGTGCAGGTCGGGAAATGCAGCGATGAAAACTTGAATGAATTGCTTGACGCCATCTGGCCCCACCAATTCTCGTACTGTTCCCGTTTCATACCGAACATGATGGAGATCAATAATTTCATCCAGCACGGCCAGATTTCGTTGATTCCAAACTTCTTCGTAGTAGCGGTAGATCAGGGCTTTACTCGCAGCAGATGTCATGGTGAGGACGCGTTAGCGGATGGGATCGTGAACTGTCACCAGTTTGGTGCCATCAGGAAAGGTGGCCTCAACTTGTACCTCATGCAGCATCTCCGGGATGCCCTCCATCACTTCATCTCGGCTAAGAAGCGTTGTGCCATATGTCATCAACTCTGCCACAGTTCGACCTTCTCTCGCTCCTTCCAAAATGGCAGCCGAAATGTAGGCTACCGATTCAGGATGGTTTAGCTTCAAGCCTTTGGCCTTGCGGCGTTCTGCCAGTAGCGCAGCGGTAAAAATCAGGAGTTTGTCTTTTTCTTGCGGCGTCAGTTGCATAGGTTCAGTCTGGGAGGGGTACTGAGTCTGAGATGAATCAAATTGAGCAATGGAACCAGGTATAGGTAAACAGCATACGGGATAAAGCCCGCATCTGTATTGAGAATTGTCGCCGGAACCAGGGCAGCAATATTCCAGGGGATCAAAGCAGCAATCACAACTACAGTATTTTCCAGGTCAAGCGCTAATTTGTAGTTACCTTTTTCGTTTTCTTTATACTCAGGCTCATCTGAATAAAACCCAATTTGGGAGATGAGGCGCGATGGTGCCGCGCCTTCTCCCCTAGAATCGCACGTATCTATGATTTGAGCGTATTTTTTCTCAACGAGCTGCTGGGTCAGCAAGATGGCGATCGTTTGGGTGCAGCCAAACGCGGCTGAGGCAATTCCCACCAGGCAGGTGCTCAAAAAGCAGTCACGACGGGATTTCACCCGCTCCAACACCCGTTCAACCTGCTGGAGAGTTCGGGTGCCTACAAAGATACCGACAAATGCAGTAGAGATGATCACGACGATCGCCACTTTCACCATCGACAGAACACCCCCACCCAACAGAATGGCCTGGAGTGGCGTTGCTTCATCTAAATGAAACCCCAGCATCATGAACTGAATGAGTTTCAGTAACGAATAATCTTGATGGAAAAGGGCGATCGCCATTGCTACCCCAATACTCGTAATCATGGATAGCTTCACGTCAATTTGCAGCAGGGAAAAAATGAGAATGGTAATGGCTGGCAGTAGATCAATCAGGTCAATTTTGAATAGTTGAGTGATACCCGACAAAACGGTTTGATCGGTGATTTGAACCGGATTTAAGAGCGACAGAATCCAATAAAACACAATCGAAACGATCAGTGGAACGGCTGCTGTTTTCCACATGTTTTTGATATTGGTATAAAGATTGGTTTGGGTGACGATCGCAATCAAATTCGCGCTGGATGACATAGGAGAACAGCGATCGCCAAAATACGCTCCGGCAATAATAGCTCCGGCAATCAGGTGAGGATTAACGCCGCTGCCTCTGGCCATAATCATCAGCGCAATCCCAATAGTGCTAGCCGTTCCAAACGACGTTCCGATTAGTAAAGACACCAGACTGGTTAACCCAAACGTCGCCAAAATAAAATACCGAGGATGAATCAATTGAATGCCGTAATACACGATCGCTGGAACGGTTCCGGCTGCCATCCAGATGGCTGTAACTGCACCGATTAATAGTAGAATACTCAACACTGAAAACGATTTTTGGCTGCTGGCTAATCCCATCTTTAGCAAAAGGTGAAGCGAAAATCCTCGACGAATTAATACAGCTAAAAATAATCTCAGCGATAGCAGCAATGGATAGGCAATAAAATAGCCTTTGAAGACACTGAATAGCAGCAACAGAAAAGAAAGACTCAGAGTAATCAATATATCCATTGGGTTGATTCTGTCCGAAAAATAAATGAATTTACCGCAGTACGACTTAGTGTAGTAATGGATGGATTGGGCGATCAAACGTCTACCGCAATACCTTCTATCGAAGAAATCGATAGAATGGTGGGCATCTATGAAAATCTCTCAGCTGCAAGCCTTTGTTGCCGTCGCCAATCACGGGAATTTCAGTACGGCTGCCCTGGAGTTAGGATTGGCCCAATCTACCGTGAGCCATGCGATCGCCACGTTGGAAGAAGAACTGGATGTGATCCTGCTGGTGCGCGGTCGGCATGGCGCAGTCCTGACTTTCGAGGGTGAGCAGATTCTTCAGGATGCCCGACAGGTATTACAACTGATCAACTCGATTCGCCAAAAAGCCAGCTTCAGCAAAGGCTTGCAGGGTGGACAAGTTCGCCTTGTCACGGTTCGCAGCATCGCGACCCATATCCTGCCCGAAATGATTGCTCGGTTTCGTCAGGCGTTTCCCTTGGTTCGGGTGGCGATCGCTGAACATGACCGCTACATCGAAGTCGAACAAAGCCTGCGAGACGGTCAGGCCGACATTGGCATTACAAACCTGCCTGCTCCACCAGAGTTTGAAACCTGGGAATTATTTCGAGATGAATTTATCGTCTTGCTGCCGCCCAATACTCTGAGCGACGAGGTTCCGCTAAGCTGGGAACAACTGGCCGCCTATCCCATGATCATGACGCCCACCAACTATCAGCACTATGGCGTGATCCGCGATCATTTGCTGAAATTTGATCAAACGCTCAGGGTTGATTATGAAGTGAAGGAAGACTCCACTATCATTAGCATGGTCAAACAGGGATTAGGAATTACGATCATGGCGCAGTTAGCGGCTGAACCTATCCCTCCAGAACTTCAGGTGCGATCGCTCCCCGTGCCGCTAGAGCGAGTGATTGGTGTTGCGATCGTCAGCGATGCGCTACTGTCCAGAGCCGTTTTTGCATTTCTGGATGTCCTAAAAGGGGACTTCTAAGGGCAGTGTGACAGTAAACGTCGATCCTTTTTCCGGCTGTGAAACGACTTGGATGTCGCCCTGCAACAGCTTGACCAACCGCGACACAATGGCTAACCCTAATCCCGCGCCATCTGCATTGTGAGATTGCATCGCGGCTTCCGTTCGAAAATAGGAGTCAAAAATATGAGCTTGAGCGTCTGAGGAAATCCCCACACCGCTATCTGAAATCGCGACGGCCCATTGTTGCTTAGAAACCACCCAACAGGTTAATTGAATTAATCCAGTTTCTGTGTATCGAATAGCGTTGCTTAACAGGTTGGTTAAAATTTGCTGAAATCGCAGTGGGTCTGTTAAAACCTCGATAGGAGCGCGATCGCAATCCACTTCTAACGTCAATCCTTTACTATGAGCCATTGGCTCAACCGTTTCTATAACAGAATTAATTAACTCCTGCGGTTCTACTGTAACGAGCTGTAGCTGCATCTTCCCCGCATCGTAGCGAGAGATATCCAGCGCATCATTAATCAGCCGCAGCAGCAATCGACCGCTTCTCAACACGCGTTCAATACTCTCAATGTTGGAATGCGAATCGCGAGTATCAGAACGTTGCTGTCGCTGCTGTCGCAGGAATAAATCAGTGTATCCGATAATAGACGTTAGGGGCGTTTTTAACTCATGCGCCAGGTGAGAAAAATTATCTTTACTCGCTCGCACCAGACGAGTTAATTCTTGATTGGTTAAACGCAACTGCTCTTGAAGATGGTTTAGCTCTTGCAAGCGGCCTTGAGTATAGCTGTTAAAACAACGGGCGATCGCTTCATCTACAACCGTATCGATTAACCGCACGGCACGTAATATATCCTGTGGTGAGCCTTGCAGTAAATCTTCTTCCATCGCCGAAAAAATAACAGAGCGCAATAAGCGGTATTCTCTGGCAATTTCTTCTGGCTCAAATCCTTGCTCTGCACGAATTCTGCCGTGCTCTAAGCTGGCATCGACTAGCGTTTGTAAATCACTTTTTTCAGACGCAGAAAGCACGGTAGATAGCGCTTCTAAAACACGAGGGAGGCTATCTCGAACCGCTTTGAACGTAAGTTCTTTAGTCGCCTCAATTTGCTGGTCTTGATAAACCGTTTCTACCCACTGATTAACAATAAATTCACTTTTTTCACTGAGCGTTTGACTGAAGTCCATCCTGCTTTTAGATTTGAGCGGTGCCGTTTAGGATTGTGGATTTAATAACCCCAAAACTTAATTTTGGAACACGCGGCAGAGCTGCACGTTCCAAAATTAAAAATCTGGTTTTATTTTGTCCATGATTCTTAGATGAGGATACTGTAGCGACTCAGTAAAAAAAGCCGCACCTAGCCAAGGGCAGAAAACGGTAGGATAGCTGTTGGGTACCCGCATCAAACAGTTGTTAAGAATGAGTCAACCCTCAAATCCTGCGTCTACACGCGAACGGTTTAACATCTCTAGACTGGCGATCGCCTATCCCTGGCTGACGATTGGCTTCTGGATTGCCATCACCGTGGCTGGAATATTTGCCTTCAGTTCGCTGAAGTATGCGCTGTTTCCCGATATTACCTTTCCGGTTGTCGTCGTAAGTGCCAGTGCGCCGTTAGAAACCGCGCTGGATACCGAGGCAAACCTTACCCAACCGATTGAACAGCAGCTTCAATCCATACCTGGTTTAGATGGATTTAGCTCATCCACCTATCCTGGACGATCTGCCGTTAATGTCTCGTTTGAAGTTGGCACCGACTTAGAAACCTCTCGTCGTTCCGTTGAAACCAAACTCAAAACATTAAAACTACCTGAAGGCGCAACCTTTAAAGTTATTCCGCTCAACCTCAACGAATCAGCTGCCATCAGTTATGCCATTGAAAGCCGCTCCAAGGATGTAGCCGAACTCACCAAAATCACAAACGACCAGATTATTCCGGCGATCGCCCGTTTGCCTGGAGTTCTCAAAGTCGGGCTATTGGGATTGTCGCCGTTTGAGGGGAATGATTTAGCACTGGGAGGGCAGGGAGCGATCGCGCCATCCACAGGTTCTCCATCGGCCCAGTCTGGCCAGACATCACCTCAGAGTTCGCCATCCCCTAGCGCCCCTCCGACCTCTGATGCGTTGCTGTACCCGTCGAAAGTTAGATTTAATGGCGCAGATGCTCTGGCGATTCAAATTATTAAGCGGGGCGATGCGAACACGCTGGATGTCGTCAGCCGGGTTGAAAAAGCGGTGCAGCAGGTACAGAGCAAACTGCCCGATGTGCAGATCATTCTGGCGGCTACACAGGCAGATTATATTCGGGAAGCGACACACGCTACGGTTGAAGCTCTGGTTCTGGCTGTGATTCTGTCGGTGATTGTGATCTTCCCATTTTTGTGGAACTGGCAGGCCACGATTATTTCTGCGCTCGCCATTCCCACCTCTCTGTTGGGTACGTTCATCGTCATGGCGATTTGCGGGTTCAATCTGGAAACCATTACGCTGCTGGCCCTGGCGTTAATCATCGGCATTATTGTGGATGATGCGATCGTTGATGTTGAAAACATTGCTCGCCATCTGGAGACAGGGGAGCCACCCAAACAGGCGGCCATTTCTGCTACCAATGAGATTGGCTTAACGGTGACGGCAGCAACGCTGACGATTGTGGCGGTGTTTTTGCCTGTGGGACTGATGGGAGGCGTGATTGGTCAGTTCTTTAAGCCGTTTGGAATTACGGTTTCGGCGGCGGTGATTACGTCTCTGCTGGTGGCCCGCACGCTGTCTCCCCTGTTGGCAGTGTACTGGCTCAAGCCGTCTGCCCATCGTTCGGAACAGCGGCAGCCCGGTCGATTTATTCGTATCTATCAAGCGGTTTTGGCCTGGTCGCTGAGACACCGCTATCTGGTGTCAGGGTTGGCTGTTCTTAGTCTTATATTGGGCGTTGGTTTGATCCCAATGATTCCCAAGGGGTTTATCCCAAAACTCGATCGGGGTGAATTTAATATCACGTATACGGCTCCTTTGCCTGTTATTCCTGCGGCGTTTAATCCTCAATTGGGGGGTGGAGACGTGCCGATGGCGCGTCTCTACGAGGGGACGGCTGAATCCCGAACGCCGGACGGCGATCGCCCCACACCCGACACCCGATACCCGACACCCGACACCCCATATCCCAACCCATTAGACAATTCCCTGGCAGTGGCTGAAAAACTAGAGACAGCGGTTCGCCGATCGCCCGATGTGCAAAGTCTGTTTACGATTGTTGGCTCTCGGTGGGGTGAACCGAATAAAGGGGTTTTGTATGTGAAACTGAAGGGCGATCGCGCTCATACGACGGCAGAGGTGCAGGAGCAGTTTCGTCAGCAGTTG
>DATNPS010000373.1:0-17038 GCA_036703095.1 Crinalium sp.
GGCGTTGAGGGAATTGCGAGGAGCCGATCTGCGGTCTGTACGAGAGAAAGCGATCGCCCGTCTCAATGACATGAACCTGTCCACAACGCTGGTTGTAACCTTAAAGAAAGGGTTGAACGACCATGAAATTGGTAAAATTATTGACTTTGCGCTCAAGCAGCGCTGCGTGCGGGGGGTGACATTTCAGCCCATCCAAGCCGCTGGACGGCTGGACGGATTTAATCCAAAGCGCGATCGCTATACGCTAACCGAAGTACGGCGCGCCATCCTGGAGCAAAGTCCCCACTTTCAACCCCAAGATATCCTCCCGGTTCCCTGCCATCCGGATTCTCTGGCAATGGCATATGCTTTGAAATTTCAGGGGAAGGTCATCCCATTAACGGGCTTGTTCGATACGCCCACGTTTGTCGATATGGTGCCCAACTCCATTCTCTACGAGCAGCAGACAGATCTCAAGCAGCGGATTTTCGACTTGTTTTCCACCAGTCACTCGCCAGCCTCAGCAACCGCATCCCTTAAACAACTGCTATGCTGTCTCCCTCTAATTCCCGTTCCCAGCGAGTTCACCTATGAAAACATTTTTCGGATCATGATTGTGCAATTTATGGATGCCTATAATTTTGATGTGCGATCGGTTAAGCGATCGTGCATTCATATTGCTCATCCAGATGGACGGATGATCCCCTTTGATACATATAATTTGTTTTATCGAGAAGGCAGTGCCGGATATGAAATGGTTACAGAAATGCACCAAAATCAAACATATAGCGATTGAAAATCGCTAAAAAACCAGTTGTTTTTGTAAGGGCCGTGCTCCGCGCGGCCCTTACAAAAACAACTGTGGCTTACTGAATTGACAACTGCTGTATTTAAAAAAATGTCTAGAAATACTGAATCAAACGAAATACAAGAGATTATTAAAGGCATTTTGTTACTCTTGCTCTTTCATATTCTCGCAGGAGCTATCATCTTTCTCCTTGGCTTTCTAATTGGGTTTATAACAGGAGGCTACAGCATCTTTGTCGTCTGGATTGTGGGTTCAATGGGGTTTCTGTTTTGGCAGTTGCTCTATGTCATACCGCTCGTGCTCCGGCTCAAACGTCGCGGCAAAATTGGCATGATGAAAGGAGTGATTATTTGTGCTGTCTTTACTGCATTAGTGAATGGGGCTTGCTTTTTAACAACCGTCCGATGAGCGATCGCAACTCTGGCTCAAACATCTTCCTTAATTCGCTTGATAGACTAGTGTTAGTAGCCAGACATGGTTAAACGTGCTGCCCCCCTCAGGGATACGGCATATGCCCTTCAGGGGTTTATTTAAGTGTGTCTATGTGCTTATAAAGTGGTGTAGGACTATGGATCTGGAAACACTCACTCAAATTACGACTCGTAAAGAAGCGAGCAAATCTAAACGAGATATGCATGTAGCAGGACGAGTCTTGCTGGTACTGCTGGTGCTGGTTTTGCTCTCTAGTTTTTTTGTCATTGTAAATGCCGGGCAGCGGGGCGTACTAATGCAATTTGGCAAAGTGCAAGATCCTGTGTTGGATGAAGGTCTGCATGTCATTATTCCCATTGTCCATACCGTTGAGAAACTGAGCGTGCGAGTCCAAAATCAACAGATTTCAGCAGAATCCTCTTCTAAAGATTTGCAGGAAGTTTTTACAGATGTTGCATTAAACTGGCACATTATTCCCAGCGAAGCCAATGTTATTTTTCAACAAATTGGGAACGAACAGGCGATTATTGAGCGCATTATTAATCCAGCTGTTGAAGAAGTGCTAAAAGCCGTGATGGCAAAGTATACGGCTGAAGAAATTATTACCCGTCGAGGTGAAGTAAAGGCTAGCGTTGATATCTTATTGACCGAGCGATTAATGCCTTATCACATTGCGGTAGATGATATTTCACTGGTGCATGTTCGCTTCTCAAATCGGTTTAGGGATGCGGTTGAAGCGAAACAAATTGCAGAGCAGGATGCCAAACGGGCAGAATTTGTTGCGCTGAAAGCATTGAAAGAAGCCGAAACAAAAGTGAATTTAGCCAAGGGCGAAGCCGAAGCCCAGCGATTGTTAAAAGAGAATTTGACGCCAGAATTACTGCAAAAACAAGCGATCGACAAATGGAACGGCACCTTACCCTTAGTGGTCGGCAACGAAACCACTAAAGTGTTGGACTTAAATCGCTTAATTCAGCAAAGTGCAGGACTACCAGCTTCTTCATCTCCTTGAAGTTGGACTCCGTATTGTCGGGCGCATCTATATGAGGTAGCTCATAGAAACGATGTCACAGGTTTGGCAGAGTAGAGATGAAGTAAATGATGGCTTTGAATTTGGCACCTCTCAGCCATCGTTACAGTTCCCTAGCAGCTTGTAAAACGGAGTTCAGAAGCAATGGCTACCTTTCAGCTTGATAATACAGTAGGCTCTATTGTGCGTGATCACCCTGCTCTATCTCGCCTCTTTGAACAAGCCAAAGTAGACTATTGCTGTGGTGGACAAAAGACGTTAGATGAAGCGTGTCGTCAACGAGGGATTGATCCTCAACACTTTCTTGAACAGTTAGAAGACTATGCAGCTTCAGAAACCGCTTCAGAAGTTGACATCACAACGCTCTCCCTGACTGAATTGGCAGATCATATTGAACGGATTCACCATGCCTACCTTCATGAGGAACTGCCTCGGCTAGAGAAAATGGTAACAAAAGTGGCTGCTGTACATGGAGAGAAAGAACCTCGCCTTGCCCAAATTAAAGACGTTTTCCTGGCACTGTCGGCAGAATTGACCACACATTTGATGAAGGAAGAGCAGGTTTTGTTTCCTATGATCCGACAGTTAGAGGCAAGCGAAACCCTACCCAGCTTTCATTGTGGTAGTCTGGTATATCCCATTAATCGCATGGGCGTTGAACACGACGGGGCTGGCATTGCCCTTGCACAACTGCGTCAATTGACTGACGACTTCACCCCTCCAGCGTGGGCCTGTAACACCTATCGCGCCCTGTTTGATGCACTTGCTACGTTTGAACAGGATATGCATCAGCACATTCACAAAGAAAATAATGTGTTGTTTCCTCAAGCCGTTTTGCTCGAGCGGAAGAAAGTGGAGTAGTCCTTGAAATGCTGATAGCTCCATTGCTGTATGGCGATCGCTATAAATTAATGTGAGTTCAACAAACATGCAACAACGTGCTCCGCGTTGCGCGGAGCACGTTTGCGCGGCTGAAATGTCGCTCTCGAATTCACGCTTTAAAGTTCACCATTTGCGATCATCTGGATGAGCCGTGGTGTTCCTGGATCAAATCCAGCAATATCCCATGATTTTGCATCCTGAGGATCAACGAGTGAGATGTTGTAGGGAGCAAGCGTCACATACACAGCTTTCGCCTGAGAATTCACCTTGCGGCGATATTCCGCCAACGCTTGGCTGGGATGCTGTCGCCCCGCCCAGCTTTCACAGTCTGTCCAAAAGCAGAATACATCTACCTTGACCTTGTGCTGAATGGCCCACTCATACGCAACTGAGGCATCTGTTCCACCAAAATTTTGGTTGCTTGCCTTGGCGATCGCATCCCCAAACGAATCCCGTGCCGTAATCTTTAAGTCACGGAAATCAGTTGCAAATCCCCGGATGATGTAATGCTGTTCTGCTTTCGCGGTTGCCAGTGCCATCGTGGTCGCAATTTCACAGCAGGTTAGCCCGATCGAGCTAATGCTGTAGTAAGACATAGAACCCGAAACATCGATCGCGTGCAGAAATACCTTGCCCGTAGGCTGCATCACATCAAAGGACAATTCCAGCGCTTGCTCCAGAATGTCCACAATGCGAGGAATCGGTTGCCAGTTTTTCTGACTGCGGCCTAGCTGCCCGCCGGATTGATAGGTCTTGAGAGCTTTGAGGACATCAATCGGATGGATGCGTCCCTTCCGCAGATGCTCGGCACTGTTGAGCACCTTCGCAACCCGCTTTAAATTGTCTCGGTTATCTACCGTTAAGACACCCAACTCCGTTAGTGAACCAAGGTTTCGCAGCAACGCTCCAATCGGCATATCGTTAAACAGCAGTTGCCATGCCCGCTGGTTCATTTTGCCGACAGGGGCTGCCATTTCATGCGTTAACCGACCTTTGGCGATCGCCTCATGAGTTTGCTCTGGATTTCGCTTCAGCCACTCGTACCACCAGATCTGCGCCAGCGCATCCGATGGAATCGCGGCAGGCAGATCTGTCCATCCCTGCGTGACCCACTGAAACAACTGGTTATGATCGTCGGTGAGTGGTTTAACGTGAAACAGCCGCAGTGCATCCCGGTGAGAGAAACCCTGACGCTGCTGGTATTTCAGCAGTTGGTAGGCGAGTCTTTTAGCATCCGGGTTCGATAACCAGGACTTTCCCGCTTCGCGCACAATCTTGCCAAAACCGCGCATCGCTTTGGTATAGCTCAACCACTCGTAAAAGTGGCTTCCTGTGCGTACCACTTGAGGAAAGATAGACTGAAAGGCGTGCTTTGCAGCACTCGTCTCACCCATAGATAGCAACACCAGTGCCAAGATCGGCGCCCTGTTATTGATGGCTCGTCCATCGCTGGCATACAGGATTTCTGAGGCAACGCGATCGGGGTTAAGGGCGATCGCCTGCCGTAGCACTTCGACAAATTCACCCGTTAGCTCTTGCTTTCCTGCGTAGTAAGTCGCTTGAGCAGTTCCAATCAGCAGACAGCGACGCAGCACCTTCCAAATATCTGCTTTAAACATCCAGCCACCAGAGCGTCCCTGAATCATTTCTGCTTCCCGTCCAGGAATGGGTTGGCTCTGCGGCGTTTGCGTCTTGTTTTGGACAAAAAACTGGTAATTCATCACAACCTCCTTCAGCCCGTTAGGGCAATCTACTTTTTGTAAAAGTCTTTTTTGCGAAGCAAAAACAGACGCTCCAAACTTCAACCCTTGCTGCTCGCAAGTGTTCAATGTATGGAAATTGGCAGGGTGGGAGTTGCACCCACATCACCCGCTTGGAAGGCGATAACCCTCATTCGTCGGCCCTTTCGGGCAAGGTGTGAACAAGGATGTTTTAGGCGTTCTACTGTTAAACTACCTGCCAGTGTTTGGTGTAGCGGCGCGGGAGTTGCACCCGCACCTCCGGCGATTAAGGGGAGGTCGGTTAAAGCGATAACCCTCAATCTGCGTCCCTTTCGGGCAATGGTTGGCGCTCTACGATTGAGCTAGCCGCCACAGGATGGACAGTGGGAGTAGGACGTAAGGTGGTTTGTCTCACCGCCATTCCCGCTGATGAATTTAGAATAGGCGTCTCATCTTCCCCCAGGCGAATGGCGCGTCAGGGTTTGGAGAATCTGTTGTGGTTTGAGGTTGAGAGCCAGGGGAGGTTCAAAACCTGGGGGATTCCCCTAGCTTTATGGCTCATTGGGTTAGCTTAGATCTTGCATCTTTCTCAAGATGAATTCGACGAATGCGCGAAAGGTTAACCCTGCGCGGCGCGCAGGCTAACCTTTCGCGCCATTTGAGCCGCACGACGCGCGGCTCAAATGGCGCGATCGAATTCACGTTTTCAAGAGGTTGGTTTGGGTTAGCTCAGGACATTGCAGACGAAGAGATGCGTGTAAATGCTGTCCGTTATGCCAAACTCACATCTTCGGGGCATACTTACATATCCTTCCACAAATGATTTTTCAATAAAGATTGCCGAATTCATGCTGATTCCAGGCTATCAAGGGAAGGATAGAGAAATAGCAATTCTCATTTTGAAGCCAATTGCGAGTTTTGCATGTCCGACGAACAGGCGAGACTGCACTACCATCGATTTGCAGAATGAGAATTGTTGTAGAGATAATATAATCAGGTGCCTTACGGGCTTTGTGTCTCAATTGTCTCAATTAGTTCAGGATGAATAGGTGGAAAAGATCAAGATGCCTCACGAGATTGCTAGCCTCAATGGTGGTGGTCTCCCAAAGCACTTGAATTGGGAGTATTTGATTGCCGAGATTGCCCTTCAAATTCGTCAATCCCTAGATCTGCCAACGATTTTGCAGACCACCGTCAACGAAGTCCATCAGCTTTTAGATTGCGATCGCGTCCTCCTCTACCAGTTCAATCCGGATTGGAGCGGTAAGGTGGTCGTTGAAGCCGTGTCCGATTCCCGCTGGTCGTTGCTGCATCGGGTGGTGCATGATTCCTGCTTTGAGGCATGTTGGCTGGAGCCTTATCACGAAAATCAGGTACGGGCGATCGCGGATGTCAGCACTGCCAACCTGACTCCCTGCCATGCTGATTTTCTAGCTAGTTTTGAAGTCAAAGCGAATCTGGTCGTGCCCCTGTTTTGTGCTTCTCAGTTGTGGGGCTTACTGATTGCCCATAGCTGTACTGCTCCCCGTTCGTGGAGTGAGGCCGAAATGACAGGATTGCAGCAGATTGCTGTTCACGTAGGCATTGCTCTTTATCAAGCTGACCTTGTGGCAAAGTTGCAGGCTGCCAATGCGCATCTAGAAGCCCAGGTTGAAAGCTGTACTACGAAACTTAAACAGACGACAACGGTTCTGAGTCAAAGCCAGGATGAGCGATTTCAACTGGCAGCGATCGTTGAATCTTCCCAGGATGCCATCATCAGCAAAACCCCCGATGGTATTATTACGAGTTGGAATGACGCCGCCGAGCGGCTGTTTGGCTACACGGCTCAAGAGGCGATCGGTCGGCCTGTAGCAATGCTGATTCCGCTGAAACAGCGTGCAGAAGAAGCTGCGATCTTAGAGCGCATTCGTCGAGGGGAGCGCATTGAACCTTACGAGACCCAACGGCAGCGCAAAGATGGCAATCTGATCGATGTAGCGCTCACCGTCTCCCCTATTCGGGATGAAACCGGGGTTGTAATTGGCGCATCCAAAATTGCCAGAGATATTAGTGCCCAACGGCAGGCACAGTACGCCCTGCAAGAACAAACGGCGATTTTGAGCAGCTTTTATAACTCGTCACCCTTGATGATGGGGGTGGTGGAGTTGTCGGAAAATGACATTCTCCATGTTTCTGATAATCAGGCGACCGCTACTTTTTTTCACACAACGGTTGAAGCGCTGAAAGGTCAATGGGCCAGCACTTTGGGGGCATCAATTGAGCATATTCAGATGTGGATTGAGTACTATCGAATCAGTCAGGCGCAACAACAGCCTGTGCGGTTTGAATATGCCCATGTCATTGACACAGACACCTACTGGTTGTCGGTTTCCGTGTCGTTTATTGGCATGGGGGAGAATCAGCGTCCGCGCTTTTCGTATGTCGCTGAAGATATTAGCGATCGCAAAACCACGGAGCTAGATCTCAAATCAACCAAAGAACAGCTTGAACTGGTGCTGCAAGCGTCATCAGAAGGTTTTTGGGATTGGAATTTTATCACTAACGAGATTTATTTTTCACCCCAATGGAAAGCCATGCTGGGCTATGCCGATGACGAACTCGACAACAACTTTGACATGTGGGGATCGCTCATTTTTGATGACGATCGAATGGCGGCCCTCCAACTGGTTGAGGATTACAATAGCGGCAAGGTGGATCACTTTGAGGCGGTTCAACGGTTCCATCACAAGGATGGTTCTACGCTTTATATCCTGTCACGCGCTCTTCATCTCAAAGATGCGGAGGACAAGGTTATCCGGATGGTTGGCAGCCATTTGGATGTCACTGAAAACAAGCGTCAAGAATTCGCCCTTCAAGAAAGCGAAGCTCGTTATCGCAACATTATTGAAACCACGACAGAAGGGGTTTGGATGTTGGATGTTGAGGACTTGACGAGTTTTGTCAATCCTCGCATGGCAACCTTGCTGGGCTATGACGCTGAAGACATGATAGGGCAATCCTTCTTTAACTTCATGACCGATGAAAATCGGGTGGTTGCACAAGTGCACCTGAACAGCCGTCGCGAAGGGATTGCAGAACAGTACGAGTTTGAGTTTCAACGCAAGGATGGGGCATCCCTCTGGGTTCTGGTTTCTGCAAGCCCAATTCTAGATAAGTTGGGGCACTATGCCGGGTCGATCGCCATGATGACGGATATCAGCGATCGCAAACAGGCAGAGCAAGCCATTCGCCAGAGTGAAGAACGATTCCGGCATATTGCTGAAACCATCCAGGATGTTTTCTTTATCAATACTCCAGCGGTCAATCGAATTGATTACGTTAGCCCTGCCTACGAAACGATTTGGGGCCGATCGCTCCAGAGTCTCTATCAACATCCAGAGGATTGGCTGAATAGTATTTATCCCGACGATCGATCGCGGATAGAAGCCGTTTTACAACATCAGATTGCTGGACAACCTTTCCAGCAGGAATATCGAATTATTCGACCCGATGGCTCCATTCGCTGGATCTACAGTCGCACCTTTCCAAAATTTAACGACGCTGGCGAAGTGGAAAGCACAATCGGCTTAGCCACCGATATTACGGAGCGAAAACAAGCTGAACTGGCATTGCAGGAGAGTGAAGATCGCTTTCGGGTATTAGTCACCCATGCGCCTGTAGGAATTTTCCAGACCGATGCTGAGGGGCAATGCCTGTACGTGAATCCCCGTTGGCTAGAGATGACTGGACTGTCTGCGGCAGATGCGATGGGTACGGGTTGGCAGCAAGCTCTGCATTCCGATGACCGTAAGGCTATTTTGACAGAGTGGATACAGGCCACGCAGGAAGGCCGTCCATTTGGTCTAGAGTATCGCTTTCAGAAGCCGGATGGGAGCGTGACGTGGGTTTCCGGACGGGCGATCACAGTGCCTAATGAGTCGGGGGAGATTCATCGGTATTTTGGCACCGTGATGGATATTACCGATCGCAAGCAGGCGGAGGAAGACCTGCGGCAGGCGATGGAAGCTGCTGAAGCTGCAAATTTAGCAAAAAGCATGTTTCTGGCCAATATGAGCCATGAACTTCGTACTCCGCTCAATGTCATTTTGGGGTTTGCGCAGATCATGTCGCACGACTCAACCCTAACCTTGAGCCAAAAAGATGATCTGCAAACCATTCGGCGCAGTGGTGATCATCTTCTCAGCCTGATTAATGATGTGTTGGATCTGTCCAAAATTGAGGCCGGACACTGTGCGCTAGAAGAAGTCGGATTTGACTTAATCGCCATGCTGCACGGGCTAGACACAATGATGGCTGAGCGGGCACAGGCTAAGCGGCTCCAGCTTACGTTAGACATTGCCCCAGATGTGCCTCAATTTGTCATGGCAGATGAACAAAAGTTGCGTCAGATCCTTTTGAATCTGCTCAGCAATGCCATCAAATTCACGCAGCAGGGAGGTGTGACCTTAAGAGTTACATGCCAAACTGCACACGATAAAGGTGACTTCAAGCTCAGCAGATCACAAGCCGAAACTGATCTCACAAACCTTTCATCCAGCATTTTTCATACACTTCAGTTTGAAGTAATTGATACGGGAGTTGGCATTGCAGCAGACGAACTAGATTCTATCTTTGATGCGTTTGTGCAAGCAGAAGCAGGCAGGCGATCGGCCAGCGGTACCGGATTGGGGTTAGCCATCAGCCGTAAATTACTCGAATTGATGCATGGAGACATTTCGGTTGAAAGTACTCCCAATCTTGGCAGCACGTTTACAGTGACAGTTTCAGTGGGTCTAACGAATCGTCTTGAGATTCAGCGGGAGCCAGACCATCGCGTTGTGATCGGGCTATCTGGGCAACCGCATCGCCGGATTTTAGTGGTCGATGATCAACGCGAAAATCGATGGCTGATGATTCGACTGCTGTCTCAACTGGGGCTAGAGGTTCGAGAAGCAACCAACGGCCAGGAGGCCGTGCGCATTTGGCAGGATTGGCATCCAGACTTGATCTGGATGGACATGCGGATGCCGGGAATTGATGGTTACGAAGCCACCCAACAGATCCGGGCTATGGAACGGGATCAGACCAGCATTATTATTGCTTTGACCGCTCAAGCCTCTCAGGGCGATCGCACCCTTGCCCTTACCGCAGGCTGCAATGATTACATCAGTAAGCCCTTGCAGGAAGAAACGGTGTTCCTCAAAATGGCTGAACATCTCGGTTTGGAGTATCTCTATGCAGAACCAGCCCCATTGGCAGGATCAGCTGTTTCTGCGGCTCACCTGATTCAAAATCAATCGTTAGAGACGACTACAGTAGCTCACCCGACCATCACAGATGTTTCTGCCCTGCCTCAAACATGGTTGGCGGAGGTAGAAGATGCAGCTCTATGCTGTGACGATGAAGCCGTGATCCAACGAGTGAACCAGCTTCCCCCAGAATTTGCTCAACTGGCCCTTCATCTGACTCACCTCACCCACCAGTATCAATTTGAGCAAATTCTCAGGCTCATTCGCTCTGGTCTGCCGGACTAAAAGAAACGCAAAATCTGGCTTTTGGGAGAGTGGCGCGACGCGCCACTCTCCCAAAAGCCAGTTCGTCGAATTCACGTTGTGCTAGATCTAAACCTGTAGGGTTTCATTCTAAAGGTGGCGATCGACATGTACGTTGTGATTGGTGGTGCAGGAATGATGGGACTGGGGCTAGCCCAGCAGTTGTTACAACAGGGACATACGGTTGCCATTATTGATATTGATCCATTGGCCTGCCGCTTTGCGCGTGAAAAAATTGGGGTGATGGCCTTCGAGGGCAGTGCCGTTAGCACGACCGTTTTGCTAGAGGCAGGGATTCGACAGGCCAATGCGGTGGTTGCAGTCCTGAGAGATGATGCGTTCAATTTAGCGCTGATTACGCTATCGAGAAGCTACGGAATTTCTCACATTGTGGTGCGGATGCGCGATCGCGAGTTTTTGGAAGCCTACCGTTTGGCGCAAGCCAGCCACATTATTAGCACGGTGGATTTAGCCGTTACAACAATGGCAAATGCGATCGAATACCCTGAAGTGGAGTCGATGATGCATTTTGAGCAAGGACAGGTCGAAGTGCTAAAGCTCCCTGTTCCCAGTGGTTGCTATGTAGCAGGTCGTACCGTCGCTCAGATCGCTCAAGATCCTCGCTTTCCAACCGGATCGCTGATTATTGGATATCAATGTCATGCTTGCGCCAATTTAGAAATTCCGAATGGCAATACCGTGATGGAAGCTGGTTCAACCATTCTGGTGGTGACTCGCCCTGAGCTAGTTCACTCCATGATTGACTTCTTGGGAATTCAGGCTAGTCATCGTCCAACTGTAGAAGTTGCTCATCCAAATCTTTGATGTAAGGCTGCACCAAATCCTCTGGCACAATCCGCTTGCGGAAGGCATCACTGACCGCCCCTTTTTCGGCCAACAGCAGTCGTCGTCGAATGGCATCTAATCCACTGCGATCGCCCGTCAGCTGATCAGCCCGATATTGGTTATACAAATCACGCAGTACCCGTTCCGATTGTGCCACTCGCGCCTGGTAGGAGGCCCAGAGTTCTTCATAAATAGCCTTGGGCAATACCCCCGATTTGAGCAGGCTGTCCAGTTCATCTTGAGCCGCTTTCGCCGCAATTAACTGAATTTGCAACTTTCCAGCCTGCTCCATCGCGTTCGAAACCTGGCTAATCTGAAGCCGTTTCACCAGCCAGGGTAAGCTCAATCCCTGACCAACCAGGGAAAAGAGCACAGCACCAAACACTAATTCGATAATGCCCTCTCGTCCAGGTAAGGCCAGGGGAATGCTCAGGGCCAGCGCCATTGACAAAGAACCTTTGATATTGCCCAGGAACAGAACATGCTGCCAGTGCAAGGGAATCGGGCGATCGAACCAGCGTAATCCTGCTAACAATAAATAAACGGAAAGGATGCGTCCCAGTTGATAGGCCAGAATTACAAGCAGGATGGCGGGCAAAATTTTCCACAGCGTGACCGGATTAATCTCAATCCCGATTAGCAAGAAGATGAAGGTATTGACACTAAAGCCCGCATATTCCCAAAAACTTAGTAAGGTCATGCGAGCGGAGGCAGACGAACTGCGAGGTAGCCCAAGATTGCCAAAGATCAGTCCAGCAATGACCACGGCAACGGCCCCTGATACGCCCAAGAATTGCCCGATCTGGAATGTTCCTAATGCCAGTGCAACGGTTAGTAACAAGCTGCTTAAGGGATCATTGAGTCGGGTGAAGATAGGCAAACTCAGGTAGCCCAATATTGCTCCCACAAGCCCCCCACCCAGAGCAACAATGAGTAGTTCCTTAATCCCTTCTACAGCCGTGAGGGAGCCTGTTGTATAAATAATCAAGATCAAATTAAAGGAAACCAGAGCCGCCGCATCATTAAACAGAGTTTCTCCTTCGACGATGGTGGATAACCGGGACGGGACACGGATGTCCTTGAAAACAGCGATCATCGAAACCGTATCGGTGTTGGCCAGAATGACGCCAATTAACAGGGCGGGAATCCAGCCTAGCCCCAACCCATATTTCACCAGGGTGGCGATGATAGCGGAGGAAAAGATGGAGCCTGGGCCTGCCAAAAGGGCGATCGGCTTAAAGGTACTGCGGAGACGGCTGATATCCGTATTGATGGCCGCTTCAAAGATCAGGATGGGCAGGAACAGATTTAGAACCAGCGAGGGGTCTAACCCAATGCGACGTGAGAAAACTTCTGTGATGGGTAATCCTGCTAACACCAATCCCGTCACGTAGGGGATGCGCAATCGCTGAGTTACAAGGGCAACGATCGTCGCAATGATGAGCAGAATGATCAGGATAATGACCAGTTCAGGAATGCTTCCTGCCGCTTGACTGCTGGCAACAGGATTGCTGTCTAATGGATTTTGTTGGGCCATCATCCACGCCATCATTCACCCTCCCATGCATTGCTACTGTTTGAGTCTACAGGATGCGCCTTCGTCGGATGCGCGACGCGCGGTTGAATAGCACTAATGAATTCACGTTGCAGGAGGTTCCAACTATGCTTGAAGGGGTAGCGTTGAAGACAGCTTAATGAGGTGAGTGTTAATGAAGCTGAAACACCATCTATGTTTAACGGGTGTGATGATAGCGATCGCCCTTACCTCTTGCTCGATGCAAGCCAACGTATCCAATCCGTCACCCGCTCAACAGCGTGAAACTCCGCTACCTGTTGTCACTCTGGACAAGGAAAAGATCGTAATGGGACAAACCATTTATGTTCCCATTTACTCACATATCTATCATTACAATCGCCAGGATCAGGTGATAAATTTGTCGGCCACGCTGAGCGTTCGCAATACGGATGGCACAAGTCCCATCGTTATTACCGCTGTGAAATACTACGATACAGACGGTCAACTAATTCGACAAGACATCGATCGCCCGGTTGCTCTAAATCCGCTGGCGTCCACCAGCTTTTTGGTCGCAGCAGATGACACCAGAGGGGGATCAGGCGCAAACTTTATCGTGGAGTGGGTTGCGGAGAAAACGGTCTCTGAACCTGTGGTTGAAGCCGTCATGATTAGCACATCGTCATCTCAGGGAATTTCGTTTATTAGCCCTGGAAAGGTGATTCAACAATACGGCAGGACTCAGTAGCTTGGCTAAAGTCGCGGCTACCCGAACGAAGTCCGCCTGGGCGGACTTAAAACATTCGACGAATGTGCAAATGATGTCCTGCGCGACGCACAGGACATCATTTGCACATTTGTCGAATTCGCGGAGTATTACGCAGGTTGCAGGGCAAACGATTTTGCTTTTTTGGGCTGAATGTAGACCCGCTGATGAACGTTGAGATCCAGTTGATCAAACTGTTCGCGGCTCAGGTGGGCTGTGAAATGTTGACCATCATCCAGCGTTAACTCCACCTGAATTTCCCAGCCCAGGTGGATGATGCGATTGATTTCTGCGGATACCGTGTTGTGGCTGGGAGTGGTGGCGATCGCAATATCATGGGGTCGCAAGAACAGATTATTCGAGCGGGTCTCTCCGCTACCCGGAAACAGTTGAGGTACTCCCGACAGCACATTAACTGGCCCGATGAAACTCATGACAAAGGGAGATGCCGGATTGTCGTAAATTTCGGTCGGGGTACCAATTTGCTCGACTCGCCCCTGATTCATTACTACAATCTCGTCTGACACCGCCATCGCCTCTTCCTGGTCGTGGGTAACAAATACCGTCGTGACTCGCACATCGTCATGTAAATGACGCAACCAGTTGCGCAGGTCTTTGCGAACTTTGGCATCCAGCGCACCAAACGGTTCATCTAACAGCAAAATCTGAGGTTGCTGAGCCAGCGCTCGTGCCAGTGCTACCCGTTGACGTTGCCCCCCTGAAAGCTGAGAGGGATAGCGATCGCCAAATCCAGTAAGCTGCACCAGTTCTAATAATTCTTCGACGCGATGTTTAATGCGATGAGCAGGCCACTTTTGAATCTCCAGTCCAAAGGCGATGTTTTTGCGCACCGTTAGATGCTTAAACAGGGCGTAGTGCTGAAATACAAATCCAACCTGACGATTTTGAACACTATCATGGGTGGCATCTTTGCCCGTAATGAATACGCGACCAGAGTCGGGGGATTCCAATCCGGCAATAATTCGCAGCAGCGTCGATTTACCCGATCCCGATGGCCCCAGCAGGGCAACCAGCGACCCTGTTTTAATTTCTACATTGACCCGATCGAGAGCCGCAAAACTGCCGAAGTGTTTTGAAATATTCTCCGCCGTAATTCCCACAGGGCAACCTCCACATCAAATTTAAGTGCAAATACGGTTTATCGATCAAATTACTGTATTTTAGTTGAGGAATAAATCCTTTACAGATTAATTTCAGAAAGGACGCACCGAAACATTAGATCCCCTTGAGTAGTCCCATGAGGCTGGGAACACCTTAAACTGTGCGTCCCTCACCGTAAATTATTGCATCACAAAATAGTCATGTAGTTATACTTTGTATCTCTCCTTAAAAATACAGTAAACCGATCGGAATGTGCAACTTTATGTCCCTACTGTATTAAAATTACGGTAAGTACATCAGAATACCGTACATCGATGAAGGATTTATTAGAGATTAGTAATACAACTCATTCCTTAGAACAAGGCTCGGTTCAAATCGGGCGAGTCTCGATTCTAAAACGCCTATGGGGAGGCTTTTTGCTGGTGCTGGGCTATTTGCTGTCGCCACTGTCCTGGTGGAATGACCTGTTTTTCAACCTGCCCGTTGCCTATGCCTTTGGCTATGTGGTCAGCATTTTTGCGCCTCACCTGTTTTTCCCCGCTGCGATCGCAGGGTACTGGTTCTCTAATGTGGCTGGAATCCTCTTAATGCAACTGGGAATTGGGGATGTCCTGCAAAACGAACCGAAAGAGCGCAACTTGAAAAAGGAATTGTTGACGGGTGTAGTGTCCTCCACGGTCTACACCCTGATTATTGTGGTGCTCATTCACTTCAACATTCTGCAAGCACCTGACCTGCCGTTAGACGGCCAATCCTTTAATTTCAGTGCGTTGCTGCCGATCAAGTTTGGTGGTTGAGCGTTTATGAATTACGTACTGCTCTCGTCGCTCAGTTTTGGGGTGGGTATTGTCGTTGGATTGACGGGTATCGGCGGCGCGTCGTTAATCACTCCCATGCTCATCTTTGTGTTTCAAGTGCCTGCTTCGGTTGCGGTCAGTTCTGATGTCGTTGCTGCAACGCTGATGAAGGTGGTGGGTGGTGTGAAGCATTGGCAACAGCAAACGCTGGATGTGCAGGCCGTCAAGTGGTTGGCGATCGGCAGCGTGCCAGGATCACTAGTAGGAGTAAGCATCCTGCATGTAATTCGCCAATCGCATCAATTTAATTTAGACGCAATCTTGCTGCGGCTGTTGGGCGTTGCCATTTTGATGATTACGCTGATTGCGCTGGTGCAGTTGCTTCTGATGACATTTGCCCCCAAACTGGAGTTGCCATCGCTCCCCAAAATTAACTTAGAGACCGTGAAGGGACGCAGTGTGGCGATCGCGATCGGTGCGGTGCTCGGCTGTATTGTTGGGATGACCAGCGTTTCATCGGGATCAATGTTTGCGCTGGTGCTGATTGCACTGTTTCAAATGGATGCGCATAAATTAGTGGGAACGGATCTCACGCAAGCGGCCATCCTGCTCAGCGCGACCTCACTTGGTCACCTCACGCTCGGCACGGTGGATTGGCATCTGGTGATTCCGATCTGGATTGGGTCTATCCCCGGTGTTATCTTAGGTGCTCGCCTGTGTCAAATCGCTCCTCAGCGGGTGTTGCGCTTTGGCATTTACGTCATTCTAGTAATGGTAAGTTGGAAGTTAGCCCATTCCGTATGAACCCGAATTTTCCTGTCTTTTCCAAGTTTCTTCAGCGCTGGTTTGAGACACACTGGCGATCGCTTTTACTTCTCTTTTTCGGTGTGTATATACCGCTTCAGGTGTTTGCCGTTGTCGCACTACAAGTGTGGGGATTAGAAGGGGGGCTAACCTGGGATGAGCCGATGATGACTGCCATCCACACTACTGCAACTGAATCGTTCGATCGACTCGCTGCTATTGTCACCAAGTGTGGTTCAGCCTGGATTGTTGGGCCTGTTAGTTTAGCGATCGCATTTATTTTCTTTTTTCAAAAACAGTGGCGATCGCTCGTTTATTTACTCTTAACGATTGTAGGCTGTGGTGTGCTGAACATTGTTGCCAAAGGATACTGGCATCGGGTTCGGCCCGGTTTATGGGAGTCAGGATACCCATTACCGCACGACTTTTCGTTTCCCAGCGGTCACGCCATGACGAGCATGTCGTTTATCGCCGCGCTCATCATCCTCACCTGGCGGACACGTTGGCATGGTCTGACGCTGGCGATCGGGGCTGCATATGTTGTGACGATTGCCTGGACGCGCCTGTATCTTGGGGTGCATTATCCCAGTGATATTTTGGCAGGATGGATGTTGGCGATCGCCTGGGCAATGGGCATCAGCGCATTGGTAAAACCCCATTTGAACCGAACATAATATTGTGAACGCCACCAACCATAAACCTGGTACAGACGTGCCAGTGGCATGTCTCTACGGCACCATTGCGACTCACATGGGCGAACCCTTCCCACCAACCATAAACCTGGTACAGACGTGCCAGTGGCAC
>DATNPS010000385.1:0-7764 GCA_036703095.1 Crinalium sp.
AATGCGCCCCTTTTCTCTTGATGAGGTAATTCGATTGCGCCATTTCAGCCGCTCGTCGAATTGCTGAAATGCCCCTATTGGATTCACGCTGACTGAACTTTAGACTAATTATTTCTACCGCACCGCGAAACGCTCTCCGCAAGAGCGTTCGCGGTGCGGATCTTTTCTTGCGCGTTGTCGGCTCAAATGCTGGCTGCGCCAGGATTTGAGCCGACAACGCATGATTTAGTCTAAACTCCAGACGCTGAGCTGTGTTGCAAACCAATAAAAAAAGGGGGCCAGGCACTGCCCGACTCCCCTTTGCCGTTATGCAAGAATACTAAGCGATCGATGCAACTTTTACATCATTGCTGTTTAGCAGTTCTTGAAGCTCTTCTGAATCAACCGTTTCACGCTCAATCAGCATTTCTGCCAACTGGTCGAGGACATGACGGTTTTCCGTAAGAACCATCTTTGCCCGACGATACGCCTGGTCTACCAGATTGCGAACTTCATCATCAATCGCCGCCGCCGTTTCCTCAGAGAAGTCACGCTCAGCCGCGATATCACGCCCCAAGAACATGTTGCCTTGCTGACGACCCAACGCCACAGGGCCAAGGCGATCGCTCATACCAAACCGGGTCACCATCTGACGTGCCACTCGCGCGACCTGCTGGAGGTCATTTGATGCACCCGTCGTGACTTCTTCTTCACCAAAGATTACTTCTTCAGCGATTCGGCCACCGAGAGCAACAGCCATCTGGTTTTGCAAATAAGAACGGGAGTATAGGCCAGAATCCATCCGGTCTTCGCTGGGAGTGAACCATGTTAAGCCACCTGCCCGACCGCGAGGAATGATGCTGATCTTCTGAACGGGGTCATAGTCTGGCATCAGCGCACCCACAAGAGCATGACCTGCTTCATGGTAAGCCACCAAAGCCTTCCGCTTTTCGCTCATCACCCGGTCTTTCTTCTCAGGGCCAGCCAGCACACGGTCGATCGCATCATTCACTTCATCCATCGAGATTTCGGTGAGGTTGCGACGAGCCGCTAGAATAGCCGCTTCATTCAGCAGGTTAGCCAAATCGGCTCCGGTAAATCCAGGAGTCCGGCGGGCGATCTTCTCCAGATCGACATCCTTCGATAATGTCTTGCCGCGAGCATGGACATTGAGAATTTCCAGACGTCCGGCATAATCGGGGCGATCGACCACAACCTGACGGTCAAATCGTCCGGGACGCAGCAAAGCCGCATCTAATACATCAGGACGGTTCGTAGCCGCAATAATGATGATTCCAGTATTGCCCTCGAATCCATCCATTTCGGTCAAAAGCTGGTTCAACGTTTGCTCGCGCTCATCGTTTCCACCGCCCAGACCAGCACCCCGCTGACGACCTACCGCGTCAATTTCATCGATGAATACGATACAGGGAGCGTTGGATTTAGCTTGTTCAAACAAATCGCGAACGCGAGAGGCACCCACCCCGACAAACATTTCGACGAACTCAGAACCGGAGATGGAGAAGAAGGGAACGCCAGCTTCACCCGCAACCGCTCTTGCCAACAGGGTTTTACCTGTTCCCGGAGGCCCAACCAGCAGCACCCCTTTAGGAATCTTGGCTCCCACAGCCGTAAAGCGATCGGCATTCTTAAGGAAATCGACCACTTCGGCCAGTTCTAACTTGGCCTGGTCAATTCCTGCCACGTCACCGAACGTTACTTGTGTTTGAGGCTCCATTTGGACTCTGGCTCTGGATTTGCCAAAGTTCATCGCCTGACTTCCGGGGCCGTTCTGAGCGCGACGTAGTACAAAGAACAGCACCAACAGCAGCAGGAAGGGAATCAGCAACGTGCTGGCTACCCGCGCCCAAACGTTGTCATCGGTTTGGGGAGAAACAGAAATATCAACTTTATTGTCTTGTAGGATTTGCAATAATCCTGGGTCATCGGGCGGCAAGTTGACATTCACTTTCCGGCCATCTTCCGCTGTAATCTGAGCGGTCGTCCGGTCAGATCGAATAGCAACCTTTTCAACGTGGCCGTCTTTCACTTCCTGAATGAACTGGCTATAACGCCACGTGGTTGTGCTCTGATTAGGGCCTCTGTCTAGCAGAGCTGTTGCCAAAAAGATAACAACTACCACCAGAAGGGCATACAGCCCAGCATTTCTCCACCGCTTATTCACCGAGGCTAATCCTCCTAGAGTTTATGTGAGGCTTTATACGTTTTGCAAAAGTTCAGTGCACCTGACCTCATCCCTGGCTTCTGCAAAAGTTTTACCTTAGATTCTTATTGTTAACTAATATTAACCTAATTTCAGGAATCGCGGAACGGTTGAATCCTCAATCCTGTGGATGTTCACGAGCATGAGACAGCTTGGATGAAAGGTCGTATTCTCATTTTGCCATCTGAATCGGGGAATGAGGCAGAGTAGACGGTGCAAGGTGAGAGTAGTCCAACTGCTGAAATGGAGGTGTTACAGCTATAAAAGAGGCGTTAACAGACGAGATAAGCGCACCACAAACCTAAACCAGATCGGTTTTCGGTCATATTCCGCAAAATCCACCAGACGCGACGCGGAAATATCATTTAAAAGCATGGCTTCAACACTGCCAATAAACTTGGGACTGGTGAGGAAGCCCATCACTTCAAAATTCAGGAAGAAGGAGCGATTGTCTAAATTGGTTGTGCCCACTCCAGCTAAATCGCGATCCATCAGAATCACTTTCTGATGCATAAAGCCATCTCGATATCGGTATAGCTTAATTCCCGTAGATGCCAGTTCGTAGTAATACGAGAAGGAACATAGGTAGACAAATAAATGATCGGGACGATTGGGTAAAATAATCCGCACGTCAACCCCGCGCATCGCCGCCAGTTTCAGAGCTGTTAGCGTCGCTTCATCCGGTACAAAATAAGGACTGGCAATCCAGAGGTGTGACTGAGATTGCTGAATAATATTGACAAAGAATAAATTGCAGGCAGGTAGTCTATCCGCAGGGCCAGTCGGCAGAATGAGCGCGGCTTCATCACCGCTCTGCTGTTCATCAACCTGAAAATTCACATCTGGAAATTCTCGTGTAGCCCAATACCAATCTTGCAAAAAGGAAACTTGCAAACACTTTACAGATGGCCCCCACATCATCATATGGGTATCCCGCCAAGGGCTTAATTTAGGATCTTTCCCTAAGTACTCATCGCCAATATTCAAGCCACCGACAAAGGCAATTTCACCATCGACTACCAGAATTTTGCGATGATTTCTAAAATTAATTTGGAAGCGATTGCGAATTCCCTTTGTCGTATTAAAGGCATAAACTTGTATATTGTTTTGCCGCAAAAATTCAACGTAGGAGCGAGAGAGGTCGCTGGAACCAACTTCATCATATAAAATATAAACTCTGATTCCTCGCTGAGCTTCAGCAATCAACGCATCTCTAAATCTCCGTCCGACTCCATCATCATTAATAATGTAAGATTGCAGCAAAATATAAGATTTAGCAGAAGCGATCGCCTTCAACATGGCATCAAACGTCTGCTCTCCATTAATCAGCAATTCAGCCGTATTTCCTGATGTAAATGGAATGGGAATAAAGCTTTCAGCTAGTTGTTGCAATGAGGCTAATTTATCCGGCAGATCTGTTTTATAAGCGGATAGATTGGTATAGGTTTGATGCACTAATTCTCGATGTTGAGCATAGGCTGAGCGAAGCGCTTCAGCGTATCCATAAAATTTATTTCTGCCTAATATCCAATACAGCGGCAATGCTAACCAGGGAAATGTAATCAGCGAAATTCCCCAGGCGATCGCCCCTTGAGAGGATCGAACATTCAGCACAGCGTGGGCTGCATTAAAAATGCCTAACGCATGAACACAAAAAGCAACCGCGCTCAGAAATGCAACAATTCCACCATCTATCAACATCTTTACATTTAGAGCAATCCCAACTGAAATTTGAACGGGGTGCAGGGGTGGAACTCCTGACCGGAGCGAAGCCCCCGTACCTCCCTATTCACAATCTATTTGTGAACACTATAGGACTAGCTAACACGAGAATTCCGTAATCAGCGGTTTATGATCGGAAGATGAAATATGATCCAAAACTTTAGTATTTCGTTTGGTTTGATTTAACCCTCTATAAAAGATGTGATCCAACGGAGGTGATAGTAAAAAGCGTTTAATATTTCGACTATCGCTGGCTGAAAATGATACGGTAGTCAACCCCAACCGAGCGATTACGCTACTTAATAACATGGCTCTTGCAGAATTCCAGGTATTAAAATCACCTGAAAAAATGATAGGGCCACGATGTTTAGATAAGACATATTCCAGTTCGTGAAGCTGGGTTTTAAATTTGTTTAGATCTACAAAATTAATCAGATGACTATTCACGGCAAGCAGCTTTTCAGGAAGACCCGATATGAAATATTCAGTAATGAGTGAAACTTTAGGTGTCCTTAAAAATGGCTCATAATGCTGAGTCAATAGTGCTTGACTATTAATAGAAGTTGTTTTAGCGGCCGTCAATAGACCGAAATAGGTATTGTGGTGCGTATCCATAAAATTGGGCGCAAAACTCCAGCTCATTTCTGCCAGCCCGATCGCCTGTTCCACTCTTGTATCCATCCGAACTTCTTGCAAAAAAATGATGTCTGGATGGTGCTGATTGATGATTTCTGTAAAATCTTTCGTCCAGTTTTTTTCGTAATTCTTCTTGGCAATGTTCCAATTCAAGACCTTAATTGAATCACTATTTAAGGGAGCTTGAAGCGAATAGCTCCGATTAATGGTTGCCACTTGAATTGGAACAAAGCGATGCGATGGAACGAATCGTCGTAACAGGGAAGTCGTCAGATCTTCTTGTTTAATTTCAAGCATGGATTAATCGCTACCAACTTGAATCCAGCTTAACTTAAACCTCCAAGCAGCATGATCCTGGTATGGAGTGGTAGAGCAACGGCCTTTGAGGTTTTTGGTGCAAGATAAATATATGGATTTATTTGATCAGCACCGCCAACAGTTGACTGACGCACAGGCTCCTCTTGCCGCTCGGATGCGCCCTCGGACTCTGGACGAGTTTGTCGGACAAGATGCGATCGTAGGGCCGGGACGATTATTGCGACGCGCGATTCAGGCTGATCAGCTTTCCTCACTCATCTTTTATGGGCCACCGGGAACAGGCAAAACGACGCTGGCTCAAATTATTGCCAACACGACTCACGCTCACTTCATTTCGATTAATGCGGTGCTGGCCGGGGTCAAAGATATTCGGGATGCGATCGCCACCGCCCAGGATAAACGCGGCATGTATGACCAGCGCACCATTCTGTTCGTGGATGAGGTGCATCGCTTCAACAAAGCTCAGCAAGATGCCCTGCTGCCCTGGGTGGAAAATGGGACGGTGATCCTGATTGGGGCGACAACAGAAAATCCGTACTTTGAAGTGAACAAAGCCCTGGTGAGCCGATCGCGCCTTTTTCAGCTCAAACCATTGACGGATGCGGATTTGGAACGGGTGGTTGACCAGGCATTAAAAGATGGCGATCGCGGCTATGGCAACCTCCAGATTCAGCTTGATACCGATGCGCGTGCCCATTTGGTGAACATAGCAAATGGGGATGCGCGTGCCCTGCTCAATGCGCTGGAACTGGCGATCGAAACGACTCCTGTCAATTCAGATGGCGCAATTCACATCACCTTAGCTGTAGCGGAGGAATCGATTCAGCAGAGAGCGATTCTGTACGACAAGGAAGGGGATGCCCATTTTGATACGATCAGCGCCTTTATCAAAAGTCTGCGGGGATCAGATCCCGATGCTGCGATGTACTGGTTGGCGCGAATGGTGTATGCCGGGGAAGATCCGCATTTTATCTTTCGCCGCATGTTGATTTTGGCTGGAGAGGATGTGGGATTGGCCGATCCTCAGGCAGTCGTGGTGGTGAATGCCTGTGCTCAAGCCTTCGATCGGGTGGGAATGCCGGAAGGTCGATATCCTTTAGCGCAAGCCGCGCTCTACCTGGCGACAACTCCTAAATCCAATAGCGTCATGGGCTTTTTTGATGCCCTCTCTGCCGTTGAGCGTGAGCGCGAGGCCGATGTACCGACTCACCTCCGAGACGCAAACCGGGATAAAGAGGGCTTTGGGCATGGGGCGGGCTATCTCTATCCTCATTCCTACCGCGAACACTGGGTGGCACAGCAATACCTTCCCGGCAGTTTACAGGGCCAGGTATTTTATCAACCGTCGAGTCAGGGCTACGAAGGCCAGATTCAGCAGCATGTGATGCGGCAACGAGAAGCCCAGTTGGCAGCTCTAATCGAAGGAATCGGGGTAGCAGTGCCGGAGGTATTAACCTTTAGCCCCAAAGATTCCGGTCGCGATCGCTGGTTACAACGCACCCTCAGTCAGGTGGGAGAACGCTTAGGGGATGTCCGCGATCGCCTCTTCAATCTCGCCAATCTCCAGCGACATCATCTGGTGCTGGATCTGAATGCGGGGAGTGGACTGCTCACATGGGAAGCCGTTCGTCAGGTTCCAGAAGGCGGTGTATATGCCCGTGTTCATACCGTTCAGGATGCAGAAGCGTTACGAGAACAGGCGATCGCCCTACCAGAATTATCCCGTCCTATCGTCATTCAATCCGCTTTGCTGAATTTATCGACACGATTACCCGATCCCGCCATGCGGTTCGATCGTCTGCTTGGGCGCAATGCGCTGTTACACGAGGCTGACAAAACGGCGACGCTGCGCAGCCTGGTTGATCTACTCTATCCGCGAGGCAGCATCACCCTGGCCGAAACCATTCCGCGCTATACGCAACGGCTGTATCGATTGCTAGATGAAGCAACGTTTGGCAGCAAGCTCTACAAGCGGCTAGCCAAAGCTGAGGAGTCGATCTATACCAATTTGGACGACCCGATGGTGAACTGGGATGTCGATGATCTAGGGGCGATCGCCCAATCCGCAGGACTCACCGCCGAGATTCACCTGGAGCGCACCAAAACCGAGATTCGCCTTACCTCCGCCCTTCTGGCTCGCTGGTTTCAACCGGGTCATGAACGGCCTAGCTATCTCGATCATCTTTCTCAATCTCTCACAGCTGCTGAGATTAAGAAGATACAGGAGTTATTCACCCGATATTTGAAGGATCAGGTGGTTGAGTGGGAAGGGGCGATCGCCTTTGTGAGTTTACATTCAAAATAGCGTTCCACAAGTAGGTTGTAAACAGGGGGTATAGGGGCTGTGTCCCCAGCCAGGGGTTTCCTCCTGCACCCCGTTCAAATTTCAGTTGAATTGCTATCTTGCTAAGTAGAAGGGCGTAAATAAAAACCGGGAGGGTGCCCCTCCGGGGCACCCTCCCGGTTTTTATAACACGGTTTAATTAGGGCTACTTACTTAAAAATAAATGGAAATTATTGGTCAATGTCACTGTAGTAATCTTCAATTCAACTTAACCACTCAGCTAACAGTTGATACCCTTTTAATTCGGGCTTGTCAATGTTCGTTTTGTCGAAGTCATGGTGCAAAATCCACCTCTGATTCAAGCGGATCAGTTCAATTTTTCGTGCAAGATGTTAATCAATTAAATTGTTATCAATTTGGCGCAAAAACAGCCGATTTCTTAATCTGTAAAATTTGCGGAGTGTATCTGGCCGCTGTCACCACGATTGATGGACATCAATGGGCCACTGTGAATCTCAACATCACTTCACTGCGCGATCGCCCTGCCATTCCAATCTCCTATGACAACGAGACAAAACAAGAAAGATTAGAGCGGCGATCG
>DATNPS010000391.1:0-25291 GCA_036703095.1 Crinalium sp.
CCCCCCAAACTCGCTTATTGAGAAAGGTGCAAGATCTCAGTTAACGTAACCGTGAATTCGATGGCCCAATTTTGCGTGCGCGACGCGCACGCAAAATTGGGCCTTTGAGAGAGTGGCGCGACGCGCCACTCTCTCAATGGCCCATTCGTCGAATTCACATGCACGTGAATTTGATGGCGAGATTTCAGCGACCCAATGGGCGATTAAATGCCACACAATGATGGGGATTCGAGGGAAGTTGCGCATCGCGAAACTTCCCTACGCAATCTCTAAATTTCTGCGACAGCGCGTTCGATCAAACGGCGGGTCAGCGTTTGAATTCCGGTGTGCTCATAGTATTTGACATACATATCCATAAACGCACCCAGGTAATCCAGCTTGTCTTTTGAAATTTCGACAAACCGCGACAGATGATCGACGACCTTTTCAGGCGTCAAATCATGCGAGGCTACAAAGTTATCCATCCAGCCTTTAGTTGATTCAAAACTTTGCGTAATAAAAGCCAACTGACCCGCTGCGTTGCCACCGGGAATCAGCGAACTGACCGCTTTAAAGGTCGAATTATGCTGGAGGTCATTCGGTGACAGTTGCTTAATGGCAGACAGCCCTTTCAGCGCAAAATCTGGCCCCAAGGGAATCAGACCGTCAAAGCACACTAACGCCGCCATTCGCATTAGCGATTCCCCACCGTAATCCTTGAGAGCCGCCAGAAAATCACCAATGCTGTCGCCAGGAATGCCATTGATTTGACAAAAAGCGACCAGTTCAACTACCAGCTTGACGCACAAGTCAATACTTTGAGCCGTTTCAGGTTTGGGAGTGACATTCTTGAGGAATCCCAGGAATGAAATATCCTGACCGATCTTGTTGGCCAGTGCGGCTGTACCCAAAGCACCCGACGCAGAATCCACCGTTTGGTAAAGCCAAAGGGCACGCTGATAGCCCTGAGAGGAATCGTTGTATAGCGTAACCGCGCGATCGCCAATCTGCTGAATTAAACTTTGATCGGTTTCACCCGTAATCGTGCGAATTGAGTTTTCAAATCCAGTTAAATTCTGCCATTGCCCTGGAATCACGAAATCAAGCGACTTCAGCGCCATCACCGTGACACCGCCCGTTGGCAATTGCTCCACCAATTCAAAAATAGGCTTGCTCACAAGGTTACTCCTTGTTGAATGATTGTTGTGAGTTATAGCTGTCGCCACATCTATTAGGACATTGAAAACCAAAGGGGGTGTGGGGGCTGCGCCCCCAGCCAGGGGTTCCACCCCTGCACCCTGTCCCAATACCAGCGACTATGGCTATAAATGGTTGTTGTGAACGTCGAAGAATTTTGGAGATGAGGAGTCAGAATTCAGAATTCAGAAGTTGATTGGAAATGAGTAGTCAGAGATCAGAAATCAGAAGTTGAATTGAAGATATTTTGTAGAGTGGGCATCACCCACTTATCAGAGACACTGCTCCTGACTCCTGACTCCTGACTCCTGACTCCTGACTCCTGACTCCTGCTATTGCAACCCCGCTAACCCCTGTAAATCAAATTTAGTTAACCAGGCCGCTCGATCCTCTTTGGTAAACGATGGGTCACGCGATAATACTTTGACTTGATAGCGATCGCCGACGAGAAGTGCAGTAGCATTTTGCCCCTGTTCTACGGCTGGATAGTCTGCAATGGTCAACGTGCTGCCCTGAAATTTAGCAGCAGCAGGGGTACCCGTCGTATCGCTAATGGCCAGCATGGCCACATTTTTGCCGTCTTGATTGACTTTATATTCAGCAAATCCCTGTTTTTCCTGGGCTGGAACCACTTCATATCCTGGCACCGAGCGTGGGAAAAAGCGATTAAACGATCCACCTTGCTGAGCCTCGGTTGAAACAGCAGGAGGTGCGCCCTTTTGGGTCGTTTCTTGCTGGGTTTGCGAGAAACGAGATGGTTCTGTTGGCGATTGACAGGCTGAAACAAACAGCATCAGGCTTAGTAGAACGGCAGTAAGCGCTCTACGCCAACGAGCAGATATCATAATGATCCTCCTAAAGCCAAAAGAAGCTTTTTAATTTTCTCTTGGGCATCTAACCTCTTCAAAGAGTCTACTGAAAAAATTAATTGTTGGCGCTTTAGCGTGAATCTGTTAATGCCAGTTGAACCGCAAACACAGTTTGTCCTTGACCGCTTTTGAGCGTAATCGTACCGTCCAATTTTTCTACTAACTTTTTGACCAACGCTAATCCCAGTCCTGTCCCACCATGTTTCCAGGGATCGCCATTGGGAATGCGGTAAAACCGATCAAAAATGCGATCGCGCTCTGGTTCAGCAATTTCTACGCCAGAGTTGCAGACACAAAGTTCGATACTAGCTCCAATGATTTGAGCCGATAGTGTGATGGTTTCTCCGGGGGGGGTGTATTTGCAGGCATTGTTCAACAATTCCGTTAAGATGCGCTCCAAATACGCCAGATCCGTTGGGAAGGTGAGAGATTTTTTAAGCAGTTTCACATTAAATCGCTGTTGCCGCTGTTGCGCCCGCTCTTTAAACGGCTCCGCAATCTGGAGAATTAAATTATTGAGGCAAACGGGAGACAGCGTTGGCGGTTCTGTATCGGCATCCAGGCGAGCCAGGTCGAGCAAGTCGTTAATTAAATCAATTTCGCGCTGACATTCATCTTGCAGAATGTGAAAATAGCGATGAATTGGCGTCGATGCGTCCGCTAAAAGCTCTAATCGCTGCAAATGAATATTCAACATTTGGGTGGCCATTTTGATGTTGGCCATCGGCGTGCGCAGTTCATGAGAAACGGTGCTGAGAAAATCGTCTTTGAGTTGATTCAGCCGTTCCAGTTCACACACCTGGGCCTGAGCCGATTGATACAGTTGAGACTGCCGCAGCGCGATCGCACACTGATTGGCCACCTGTTGTACTAACCGTATTTCTAATTCATCGAAATACTCAGAGCACGGTTTGAATAACCAGATATCACCCATCACGCCCTGATCGTCCCTCAATGGACAGGCTAGAATCGCCGCCTGCCCCAATACTTCGCGAATCATCTGTTCGTTATTGACCAGCGGGCAAAACTGCAACACCGCCCCATCTAACAGGTCTTGATACAGCGGAGAGTCGAGATCAATCGGAATAACTTGTCCCTGAGCCGACGGAATCGAAACGGTGTAATCACAACAGATCGTCGCTAGCGTGCGATCGCTATCATAAAGTGCTGTTTCACAACACTCTACCTTCAGCGCCAGCGCCAATTCACGCACAGCAGTTTGCAAAATTTGTGTTTCATCCAGTGAATCGCGAACCGCATCTGTAATGCGTTTGAGCGTCGCTTCAAAATCAAGCGATTGCTGTAAGGTTTGAGTACGTTCTAAGACCTGTTGCTCTAACTGGGTGTTCAGTTGTTGCACCTGCCGATACAGTTCTGCTTGTTGAATGGCGATCGCTAGCTGATCCGCAATTTGCTGTAAAAGAGCGGCTTCCGACAGTTCCCAGGCGCGTCTCTCCGTACAGGCATGAACAATCAGCAGCCCCCACAGTCGATTCCCAGGCACATTACTCCCGTGAAGAATTGGGGCAACCATCTTCGACTGAACTCCGGCAGTCTGCATAAAGTCGGCCAAACAGGCGGTCCATTCATCCGTCGCGACGTTAGCAACAATCCGAGGTTTGCCCCGTTGATAGTACTGATAGCACTCATCGGGGAAGCATTCGTCCGGCCAACGCATCTGATTTGTCACGAAATACGGCGATACAACCGATTCTTGAATAATCTGCCCTGACCGATCGCTGTGCAGTCGAAAAATCAGCGCTCGATCGGCCTTGAGGGTTCGCTGCACTTCTGCCACCGTTGTCGCCAGAACCGTTTCTAGATCCAGCGAGCGGCGAATGTGCTGATTGACCGTGCGCAGCAGATGTTCCCGCTCGGCTCGCTGGCGTAAGATCGCCTCAATTCGCTGGCGATCGCTTAAGTCTGATTTAACCGAGTCTAGCGATCGCCGTTTCACCTTTAATCCGTTCGGCAATTGCCCTGAAGCCTGTCCGCCTGAACCCAACTCAGATTGTCCAATCGCTAACCCAAGCTGCAAGACAACCTGCTGCAACAGGCTAACCTCTGGCGATCGCCACGCGTACACCCCGCTACAGTGCTGAGCGCTCATCAGTCCCCACATCCGCCCATTTACCCAGACTGGCGCGACCAGACTCGCCCGCACCTGAAATTTCGTTAATATCTTGACGCAGCACGGGGGAAATTGACCATCGTGGATGTCAGGCACCACTCTGACGTGATCCAGTTCTACCGCGTCCCAATACCCCTGTAAGCACGGATCGTCAATGATGTGCCCTAAAATCGACGACCAACCTGCCCCAACCGCTTCGACGGCCACCACCGCATCCTGAACGGGCAAAAAACGGTAGATCGCAACCCGATCGGCCTGAAGCAAACCCCTCACCTGCTGAACCGTTTCATTCAGCAAGTCATCTAACGGGACAGATTGGCCAATGCGAAGGGCGATCGTCTTTACAGCGTCCAACACGGTTTCCAGCGTCAGTGGCGCGATCGGTAGATGATTAGGAGACATTGCATGAATAACCCGATCGGTCGTGTCAAATCTATCACCTTAGTATTGACAAGTTTTCTTGATTTTTTCCAACGAAGTCAAAATAAATCCGTGAATCTAACTAAAAAAAGCCAGCAAGTCTCCTTGGGAAACCGATTGCAGGTTTGGCATACCCAATAAACGCGTAAAACCCACAATCGGTGGCATGAAACTCCTATGCCATACTCCTGTGCCATAATCTACAAAGTGCCGGGGTGTAGGGATGGTTAACCAGCTACTAAATGGTCGCTACCAATTTATTAAAGTTCTGGGTTCAGATGAATTAGAGCAGACCTATCTGGTCGGTGATACTAAGCTTCCCGGTTATCCAAAGTGTGTCATCCGCCACCTCCAGCTTCCCATTAGCAAAACGCCTCGGACGCTGAGTTTTGTCTTAACCCTGCTCAAAAAGAAAGCTGAAACGCTCAAAGGGTTTAGTAAGCACCATCATCTGCCAGAAATTCTCGATTATTTCGAAGAGGGCAATAATTTTTACTTAGTAGAAGAGTTCGTTCTCGGTCAGCCGCTCTCCGATGAGATCGTGCCAAATCGTCCGCTGGCCGAGGAATATGTCGTCAAACTTCTACAGGAGATTTTAGAAATCTTAGTCGTCGTGCATGGCTGGGGGTTGGTTCATCGCTGCATTAAACCATCCAGCTTGATTCGTCGCAAAACGGATGGAACGCTGGTGTTAACCGGGTTTGGCATCTTTAAGGCGATCGGCGCACAGGGAATGCGATCGCAAATCAACGAATCGGAAACCCATACCAACGGCAGCTCGGCCTATGTCCCCCCCGACCAGCTTCAGGGACAGCTTAACTTTAATAGCGACCTGTATGCCGTTGGCATGATCTGCATCCAGGCTCTGACCGGCTTATCGGCTGAAGATTTGCTGAAGCTGGCGTTTATCAATCCTTCGGGCATTCGAGAACTGTCCTGGCGCGATCATGCCCATGTCAGTTCAAAGCTGATGATGATTCTGGATCGCATGGTGCATCCCGATGGTGATCAGCGCTATCAGCAGGCATCGGAAGTGCTGGATGATCTGGGTCGATCCCCCTATCGAGAACCCGACTTCAAAACCAGTGCCTCGACCACCACAACTCTTCCGCGTCCGGAGTCGCCGCTCTGGGCTGACCGTGTGAAGCATTTCCGCACACCCGCGATCGCCGCCCTGATCGGATTAGCCTTAATTGCGATCGCGATCGCAACCCGGCTCCCCCAATCCCTGCTGTCTCGCTATTTTCTGCATCGTGGGTCTGACCAGGAACAGCGCAACGAAACGCAGGAGGCGATCGCCAGCTACACACAAGCAATTCAGGCCAATCCCGATAGTCATGCCTACTATCAGCGGGGCTTAGCTTACAGCCATGCCCATCAACTGCAAAAAGCGCTGGATGATTTGACAAAAGCGATTCAGCTCAACCCCAAACTGGCCGAAGCGTACTATCAGCGGGGCAATACGTTATTTGAACTGGGCGATACGCAACGAGCGCTGGCCGACTATACGCAATCGCTTCAAATTAACCCCAAACAGGCGCGCGTGTATGTGAACCGGGGAACCGCACGAGCCGAAACGGGTGATGAGCAGAGCGCGATCGCAGACTATACGCAAGCGATTCAGCTAGACCCCAACCTCACCGAAGCCTATCTCAATCGCTGCCTTTCGCGCTCCAATCTGGAGGATCATCAGGGCGCGATCGCAGACTGTACGCAGGCCATCAATCTACAGCCTAACTCCGTACTGGCCTACCAAAACCGGGGCTTAGCCCGTCGCCGGGTGGGAGATTTAACCGGGGCGATCGCCGATTTCAATATTGCCATTCGCCTCAATCCGCAAGATGCCGATCCGTATTACAATCGCGGACTGGCACGCTATGACTTGGGCGACAAACAGGGGGCGATCGCAGACTATACGGCTGCCATTCAAAATGACCCCAATCATGTGTTTGCCTATTACGACCGTGGTTTGGTCAGGCTAGAGCAAGGGGATAAAGAAGGGGCGATCGCAGACTTTCAACAATCTGCCAAACTGTGCCTGGATTCGGGGCGAACGGGTTGCTATCAGGACGCACAGTTTCAGTTGAACCAACTTAAGTAGAGGGGGTTGGGCAGGAGGAGAATGGGGAGGTTGGGGAGGTTGGGGAAGATAGGAAAGGTGATAAAATTTTGCGTCCCTATCTCCTCTACCTCCCCCATCTCCCTTACCTCCCTCGTCTTCCCACACCCTACACCCTCTACCCCAGACCCCATACTCTTTGCCTAACCTCAATCATCCTTCAACAGGCAACTGAGAGGTTGGTGATGCGAGAATTGCGCGGCGGCCACTGCCTCGATAAGAGGTGGTTCTAGAACGACTATCGCTGCTGGCTAAATGAACTTGATGATGATTGACAGGTCGAATCTGAGCAGCATTAACGCTACCGTGTTGGTGGGTCAACGAAAAACCAGCGAGCATTAAACCAGAGATCACGGTGAAAGAAAAGAAGCGCATGGAGAATAACCTGTATTGAAGTCACCGCTTCTCTCTACAGATTGGTCATCCTATATCCGGACTCTCAAATTGGCTTCATCAAAAGTTTCTAGAGCGATTTCCGGCTATAAAAAATGCGTAATAAGACGGTAATTTTGTATCGAATCAGACCTTCTATATCTTGTACAAATCGTCAGTAATCTTTCAGAGACATCCTCTAATACAGTTTTCATAAAAAAGGCGCAATGTGGCTTGAGGTATCAATTGATTGAGGGGATATGAAGTTTGCAACATAAAAATTAATGTGAATTCGACGAATACGCGAAGGTGCCTCGCGCGACACCTTCGCATCGTTTGAATCGCGCATCGTGCGGCTCAAATGGCGCTATCGAATTTACGTTAAAAAGACGTGATTTCAACAAACGCGCAAAAGCTAGCCCCGCGCGACGTGCGGGGCTAGCTTTTGTACCATTTCAACCGCGCGTCGCGCGGCTAAATGGCGCTATCGAAGTCACATTAAAAAGAAACGTCAGAGTTGAGGGCGACTACATTCCCTTTAGCGCGAGGGGGCTGCTGACGTGCTGCCAACCTCGCTCGCCAGTTGCGAATCTCCTGTGCCCGTCGAGCCATCGGTGAAAGATAGCGATCGCCCTCCACTCCCTCACCCGAACTATCACTATTCGAGCGAGGTTGAGTATTCATGCAATCGGCCAAATTATCCAGATACGGCTCCAGTTCTAGAGCGCGAAGCACTTGTTCCGCACTTTGGTAGCGATCGCGCGGAGAAATTTTGAGCATTTTGCTTAAAATCTTGCCGAAGTGATCGCTAACGGTTAATAGCGGTTGCCAGAGAATTTCACCGGATAAAGAATCGCAGTCAAATTCCATCGGGGGGCGGCCCGTCAGAAGATAAAGACACGTGACCCCAATCGCATAAATATCGCTCGCAAAAACAGGCCGCAGAGCCAGTTGCTCTGGAGGCGCAAAGCCAACGGTACCCACAAACTGAGTAGTCGAACCCCGGTGGGTCAGTTCATCTACTTCAGCAATTTTTTCCTTTACCGCACCAAAATCAATCAACACCAATCGACCATCATCCACGCAGCGAAGAATGTTCAATGGCTTGATGTCGCGGTGAATTACCTGATTTTGATGAACGTAAGACAAAACGGGCAAAATTTCGCGAAGAAACCGCTTTACCGCAAACTCAGATAACACTCCGTTTTGCTTCACTTCTCTCGCTAAGTTGCCCCCTTTCACGTACTCTTGAACGAGATAAAATTCGCCATTTGTCTCGAAATAATCGAGCAAGCAGGGAATTTGAGCGTGACTGCCAAGCTGAGCCAGGGTTTTTGCTTCCCGCTCAAACCGCTCAGAAGCTCGCTGTAAAACAGCAGGGTTGTTGACTTTGGGACAAAGCTGCTTAATGACGCATTCCGGAGTTCCAGGCAGCGTGATGTCTTTGGCCAAATATGTGACGCCAAACCCACCACGACCTAGTGTTTGTAAAATTCTGTAGCGATTGCGAAACAACTGCTTAGTTCCGCACAGCCGACTTAACAAAGATGGCGGTTGTGCAGCGGCGCGAGGGGGTGGAAAGACAGCAACTGAGGAATCCATCAGCAAGAGAGGGTCAGTTTGTCGAGGATTTTAGCTTAATACTAACTTGACGGTTATCTTAATGTGGGCTGCTAAACCACAAACGTTACGGTAGAGACAATCCAGCAGTCCTTACACCCATCGATTCAGACCAGCTTAGTTTCAGTGTTAATACTTACCGTCAAATTTAGCACATGGTTAAGCCAGAAGAATCAACCGAAATGGTTACATAAGATTCTGCAATATCAGCATGATGGCTTACCTCAGTACTTTCGAGGAATTATCAAGCCATGATAAAAAATTTATGCAAATATCAGGGATTTTAAGGATCGTGAATTTAATAAAACCCAAGACTTAATTTTTGAAAGTGCGGCTTTGCCGCGCTTTCAAAAATTAAAAATCCGGTTTTAATTTGTTTGCGATCCTAAGGGGAGTAACGTGAATGCGACGAACGGGCTTTTTGGGAAGTTGCGCGATGCGCACGCAAAAGTGGGCTGTCGAACACACATACGATTAAGCTTATTGTCCCTGCCAGTAATCAATGGCGTCGTATCCCAGATCGTCCAGCATTTGCCGCAAGAGGGGCAGACTCAGACCGATCACATTCGAGTGACAGCCATCAATTTTTTCGACAAACAAACCACCCTTTCCCTCCAGGGCAAAACAACCCGCGCAGTTCAGCGGTTCCCCTGTCGCAATATAAGCTTCAATCTGGCGATCGCTCACCTGCGCAAAGTGCACCTGGGTGACACGACAGCGTACCAGCATCTTTTGCTGGGCCGTATCGATTAAGGTATGTCCCGTATAAAGTTCACCGACTCGACCCCGCATTTGTTTCCAGCGGGCGATCGCCTCTGCTGGACTGTCAGGCTTACCGTGAATTTCTCCATTGAGGGCCAAAACCGAGTCGCAGCCTAGCACTAATCCATTCGGAAATCGGGGAGCTACCGCTTCGGCTTTACCCTGAGCCAGTACTTTTACAAATTCAGCCGGATTGCTGATCTTCACCTGGTCTTCATCAAAATCGCTGGGACAAACCACCGGGTCGATGCCTGCGGTTTGCAATAGCCGTCGTCGGGCAGGGGAAGCGGAGGCGAGGATGAAGGGGGGGAGGGAGCGGGGTGTGGGGTGTGAGGTGTGGGGTGTAGGGTGCGGGGAGGGAGGAAGGCCCATTGTGGTTGATTTAACGGAGATTAGTAGACGGAGAATGAGTTGACGATTTGTTGGAATAACGCTTTTTGTTTAGCCCAGCGTTTTTCAGTCGTAGACAGGTTGAAGGTGAACAGTTGGCCTCGTCGGACGGCGACGCTGGCTAGATTGTGCCGTTCTTGCGTGGGCAGTTGAACGGCGTATTCCAATAAATAGTAAGTGGTTTCGCCATCGTTGTGAGATTCAGCATTAACCAGTTCTGCTTTTCGTCCGGAGTTAGCGGGGGCGATCGCATTTTTGGATAATCGGTATCCTACGTCCGTTGGGGAACCGAGGTCTTGTAGCCGTTTGCCATCTGGAACATCGCTGATGATAACGCTAACGTTTTCGGTTTCCTCAATCAGATCGTGAAACACCACGTCCGGCCCATTCTCTACTTTGACGGGTAGCCAACCGGGAGGATAGCTGAATTGATAGCCGTTGTAGCTATTGACATAGCTTTTTAAGCTAGCGGTGGCTGAAACACAGCCCTGCAAGCTCAGGCTTAAGACGATCAGGGCGATCGCAGCAATTCGTTTCAGCATGGTCAAATCCCTCAATATGGCTCTGGTTGATCGCTTGATCACGGGCGGATCAACTCCAGGGTCTATTGTGCCATCTTCATTGCAGCAACATCAAAAATCGGTTGCGACTCCAGCAATTCTCAGTATGAGATTAGGGCAACGTGAATTCGACAAACAGGCTTTTGGGAGAGTGGCGCGACGCGCCACTCTCCCAAAAGCCCGATTTTGCGTGCGCGTCGCGCACGCAAAATCGGGTTATCGAATTTACGTAGGGCAAGGCAAGCTCGTCTTGCCACCGATTACGGTTTTGGCGCACAAAACCGTAATCGGTGGCAATACCAGCAGTTCTCATTTTGAAGCCAATTGCGGGTTTTGCGCGCTCGATGGGCGCACAAAATCCGTAATTGGTGGGACGCAGGCTCGCCTGCGGCGAACTTGCATCCCACCAATTTGCATAATAGAACTTGCCGTTGTGATACAAGTTCACGACAGGTGAACTCGTCGCAACCAATGTATCAGGTGAGGATGACTAGCAATGCCGCTACGTTTGTCTGAAGGCACTGTTTACCTGAAGGCACTGAGTGCTTGTCTTAAAGTGTTCCAGCCCAATCGGGACAACCATCACCCTCCCAGCCAAAGGGATGAAATCCGCAAATCAAAGCCGTCCGGTTAGCCCTGCTATACCCATAGGAAACCCCGTGATAATGCACGCAGCCCTGACATGCTTTAGGACGAGAGGTCGTTACACAATTAAACCCCAGTTGCGATCGCAGGATTTGGCGTTTGCTTAAATATCGATGCCACCGCTGTTGATCCGCTTTACGCAAGTGAGTATTAGCCAAACTGAATGGGTCGTAAGCGCTGTCCATAGAAATAACCCAGACGAGGTGAAGGAGTCTCAGGCGCAATCAGGAAACACATAAACAGAAAATTTTCTTATTTAAAGTGTATGCCGGAGTCTAATAAAGATATATGCCCCGAAAGCAGCATTTATGCGCGAATACTGCCCTGTAGCTGTCACCACGTCGGTTAGGCCATAAAAAGAGGAGGTGGGGGGTGTTGCCTCCAGTCAGGGTTCCACCCTTGCACTCCTAATATTTCACTCATCGAATGGACATCGATTTAATGTGAATTCGATAGCCCAATTTTTCAAGCGTGTCGCGCTTGAAAAATCGAACTTTTGAGAGGGTGACACGCCGCGCCGCCTTCTCAAAAGCCTGTTCGTCGAATCTCCGTCATGTTATGTGAAGTCAAAACAACTGAAAAAGCGCCAGGGGGCGGGTTCACTTTGACGCCCCTCGGCATCCACCGATCGCACCGTCCAACGCCACCAGTAGCTACGCGATTCCATCAGCCAGGGGGTTGCATCAACACCCGGATTGGCTGGCCCTTCAAACACCGTAATCCACTGCTGCTGATCTTCAGAGAGGTATTGCAGCGTCAGGACATAGCTAGCCGCACGACCACCACCCTGCCATTGCAGAGGAGTGCTGTTTTTGCAGGACAGTAAATCGGGAGCCTGACTGCGATCGCCACTTCCAGGGGTGAGCGACTGGGGAGCCGATGGAGGGCCAGCATCGGGCTGAGTAACCCGAACGGTCGTTTCTCCCGTCACCTGCTGGCCGTTGCTGCCCACGGCAGTTATGCGATACGTGGTTGTTTGGGTCGGTCGAACGGTGACACAATTGTCTGCTGACGGGGGCACACTGCCCACACCTGCAATGGAGACACTGCTGGCATTGGCGACGCTGTAGCACAGGCTGGCCGCTTCCCCAGAGGCAACGTCTGACGGTGAGGCAGCAAACCTTTCTATAACGGGTCTTGCGCTCGTAGACGGTTCTGCACTGGGAGAAGGTGATGGTATTGGAGAGGGGGATGACTGCCCTCCACCAATGCTGGCACTCATGTCAACCGTGCGGGGACTGCCCTCTGCGTTGTCTGTAATTCTCAGCGCAGCCGTGCGATCGCCTGTGCCAGTCGCGTTAAAGCGGAAGGTGATGGTGCAATTTCGATCGGGGGCGATCGCCTGCCCTACGCAGGTATTGTCCAGAATCTCAAAGGCTCCGGCCTGTTGACCCGTGATGTAGATTTCGTCGATCCGGAGTGTGCCGCTGCCTGTATTGGCGATCACCAGCGTTTTATCGCGATTGCCACCCGGAGCCACCTGCCCAAAATTCAGTTCAGGAGAGCTGAGGCTCAGTTTCGCGGGGCCATTATATTGGGGCGGTTCGTACCGGGGAGTTCCATAGCTGGGAGGACTGTAGCGGGGGAGGGGCGCATTGTCCGGTTGATTGGACGGGCGGCTAAACGGATTGCTCCAGAATGGACGAGGGGAAGGTGCAATGCCTTCACCATTCAGCGGAATATTCCAGAAAGGCGCAGGTTTGGCAGGCCCCGCAGTGGGGGCATTATCTTTCGCCGTGATGACGAGAACCGCGCGACTGCTGGCTACTTTTTTGGGTGTAAAGACCACGCGAACGGTACAGGTTTCCTTGGGGTCGAGCGTTATGCCCTGACAGTTGCCCGTCGCTTGAAAATCACCGGACTGATCACCGGATAGCCCAATTCGCTCGATCGCGACTGGAACTGATCCGGTGTTGGTGACATTAATTGACTGCGGTTCGCTGGGTGTGCCAACCGTTTCTTTGGTAAACGTCAAACTACCGGGCGCGAAACTGAGAATCAGCGGTGTAGCGGGCGCTTCCCCAATGCCGCTAACCAACAACGATTCGGGATGGTCGCCGTTCTTGTCGATAATGTTAATCGTGGCTAACCGATTGCCTTCCGCCTGGGGCGTAAAGGCGACGCGAATGGTGCAATCCTCACCCGGTGGAATCGGAGCCGTGATGCAGTCATCCATCACTTGAAAGTCATCTACATCATCCCCCGACAGGGAAATGGTTTTAATTATCAGTGGGCTTTTTCCGGTGTTAACCAACGTCACGCTTTGTTCTTCACTGCTGATGTTAAGCGACTGTCCCCCAAAGCCAAGACGAGTGGAACTGAGATTAAAGCTGGCGGGCTTGGGTAACAGGGCCGGAATGAGAACGGCGATCGCCCCCACCGCAACAGCGACCAGTCCGCCTAACAGCAGACCTCGGAGTAACCAGGAGCGATCGGGTGGCGGAGGTGCAGGCGATCGGAGGGGAACAGGTGTAGGAATCGGAGCGGGTTCTTCTTCCGGGACAGGCGTTCCCAACAATAAACTTAAATTATGACGAGTGATTGCGGCTCCTGTCGCTTCATCCAGGGTTTCCCGGACTTGCAGCGCCTCAATCAGAAAGGTGTGAGCGGTAAACGGATCGTCTAAACAAAAGGCGCATGTGCCCAATTGATGTAAGGCATACGCGACAGAGGTTTGATCTGGCACCGATCGCCCTGCTTGCAGTGCCCATTGCCACAGTTGCGTCCAGGCTCCCCACTGGCCGCTTAAAAAAAGAGCCGTATCCAGCAGATGCGCCAGTTGCAACACCTTAGCCCATTGCCCCGTTTCCAACGCTAACTCGGCGGTGTATAGCAAGACCTCGACATCTCGCAACAGCAGTTCAACATTCTCCTGCTGCTGATCCACCCAATTGACAAAGTAGGTTAATACTCGCTGATTCCACTGGCTTAAGTCCCAAATCTGCCGCAAGGATTCAATTCCACCCTGAATTAAGGAATAGCGGTAGCCATCACTTAAGACCAGGTGGCAATCAATTAAGGTCGTGAGGATGGGTTGAATGTCCCGAATGCCGCTCAGGGCAGCGAGATGTTCGGCTCCGATCGGTACCCCATTCATGGCGGCTAACACGGCCAATGCCTGTCGTTCTGGTTCAGATAGCAGCGCAGCCGTTTTGAGGGTCAGAGGGCTGGGGTAGGTCGAGTCGCGAACAATTTGGGTCAGGTTAGCCGGAAGCTGCTGCTCTTTCTGCATCAAGAAAGCCGCCTGCAAGATTTGCAGGGGATGTCCTTTGATCTGGCTGCATAGCGCTTCGGCCTGCATCCGCTCGGCAGGGGTCAGCGAACGGCTCAATGCTCTCTCTAACAGAGCCAGCGCATCACTCAGGGGCAATCCCAACATCGGCATAGCGCTAACATCTCCCCAAACGTAGCGCTCAGGGCCAGCCAGCAGAAAGGTTAAGCCAGGAATGGAGTGCAGATACTCAATATTGTCAGGTGCAAGCTGAACATCATCCAGAATGACTAACGCTCGCTTGTCCCGAAAGGCGTTGTTAATGTCGGCTTCGCTGGGTTTGACGGGCAGTGAACTATCGTATTCAAAAAAATCGTCAAAGATGGTCTGAATCAGGTCTGTGACGGGCTGCTGCCGCACCCGATGATAGACAATGCCATCGCTAAAGGTGGAGGTGACTTGGGGATGATAAGCCAGCGATCGCAATAATGCCGTCTTTCCCGTTCCCTCTTCGCCAAAAAACTCGACCGAAAAGCCGCGCTGAAGGGTGGCGATCGCTTCCTCGGTTTCCAGACGACGATCGAGCAAATTGGGAAACGGCTGACACGCCTCATCGGGGCTGGGAACAGGACGCGCCCGTAAAACAGCCTGAGCAGGAGCAAGATGAGCCAGCCCTCCCTGGTTGGTCAGTCGCAGCGTGCGATCGCCAATTGCGATCGGTTGCCCCGTCATGCCGTCTTGCAAAGAAGGTTCAAGGCTAATGGTTGGCGCAACGGCTGTCGCGGCTCCACCACCGGGGCGGGATGATCCGGAGGATGCCACTCCCCCCTGCCACTCCTGTGCTGTGGAACCCTCTGGATAGGGAGACGGAAGGGTATTGAGTACCACAACAGGCGGTTTTCCTACGGTGACGTCCTGTTGCCATTCGGGCGATTGGCCAATTTGCTGTCCACACAGTCTGAGCCTGCGAACCCCGTCTATCCCTAGATGGGTGATTCCCTGAGACAAAAACGGCACCAGAGTTTGCGGATCGGGAACGCGAATCCCTTCCAACACCAGCCGTAGACATTCCCCCTCCCGCGCCACCTTGACGCTGATTCCTTTGGGCTGAAGGGCACGGTTGATGAGTTGGGCGATCGCCTTCAGATCTCCACGCTTCGCTAACTCTAGAACATTAATAGACTCGGTCTGCACCTTTGCAGCCATGATGGCAACCCCAATAAAAAATCCGCGTGAATAACACTAGAAATCAGTCAACCAACCTATCCTCGGCAGTAGGGAAAAATGGGCCGTATAACTCCATTTAAATCTTCCGATCGCTAGTTCAGTGCACCCGGAAACTCTATCCGGAAACTCTACACAGATTTCAGGACTAAATCCCGCTAAATTTGCTGACCACAAAAAATTACCTCGCTTAACACGCAAGGCAGTATAACCGTAGTCTGTTAGATGAGGACAGGGTGCAGGGGTGAACCCTCTGCTGAGGGCAAAGTTCCAGCCCACGAGAAGCATGAACGAACTAAAACCAAATTTTTAATTTTTGAAAGCGCGGCTGAGCCGCACTTTCAAAAATTAGCTTTCGGGTTTTATTGAATTCGTAATCCGAGTGTATTCAGGCATATCTACGATTCCAGCATTTGCAGTCGATATAGACTGGCATATAGTCCTTCCTGACTCAGCAACTCCTCATGGCTACCCGATTCCACCAGTTGTCCATGTTTGAGCACCAGGATGCGATCGACACTGCGAATAGTAGACAGCCGATGGGCAATGATAATGGCAGTGCGATCCTCTAAAAGACGTTCGAGGGCTTGCTGAATCATCGACTCTGTTCCTACATCCAGATTGGCCGTCGCCTCATCCAACACCAAAATTCCGGGATTGCGAATGGCAGCACGCGCAAAGGCTAAAAGCTGCTTTTGGCCGCCCGACAGGTTCGTGCCGCGCTGACGCAGAAGGGTGTCATACCCCTGAGGAAGCTGTTCAATAAAGCTAGCTACATTGGTTTTTTCTGCGGCCTGATGAATTTCGTCCAGCGTATAGCGTTCGCCCAGAGAAATGTTGCTTTTGACATCTCCAGCAAATAGAAATCCGTCTTGCAAAATGACGGCCATATGGCGACGCAATTCGGCTTGCGGCAAGTCGCGAACATCGATGCCATCCAGCAAAATTCGCCCCTGCGTGACTTCATAGAGGCGACACAGCAAACGAATGATAGAACTTTTGCCTGCACCCGTTGGGCCAACCAGCGCTACCTTTTCGCCCGGACGAATCGTGAAATCCAGGTCGCGCAAAACGGGTTCATCCGATTTATAGCCAAACCAGACATGCTCAAAACGAATCTCACCGGGGCGAACGGCGGTTGAGGAGGGGCGATCGCTTCCCACTGCTGCTGACCCTCTAAATACAGCCCCATTAGACTCAGGCTGAACTATCTCCTGCCTAGGCCTCCCGTCTTTTCGCTGTTGTTCCGGATCGCGAATCTCAATCGGTTCATTCAAAATGTCGCTAACTCGCTCTAACGCGGTGAAGCCAGCCTGAATTGAGGTAAACTGTTCGGCAAATTCGCGCAGCGGATCGAACAGACGCTGGGCATACAGGATGAAGGACGCTAATAAGCCAAAGTTGAGCGATTCGCGCATGACCAGCATCCCGCCCACGCAGAGAACCCCGGCGATCGCCGCCAGCGCTACCCATTCCAACGTCGCCGAGACAGCAGAATCATAAAAAATCGTCTTATCAACTTCACCGATATATCGTTCGTTAATCGTGCGATAAAGCTGAGAATTAAACTGCTCTCGTCGAAAAAGCTGCACCACATTGATGCCTACAATATTTTCCTGGAGAGTAGAGTTTAAGGCTGACAGCTCTTCTCGCGCTTTATAGTTGGCTCTGCGATACCCTCGCTGGAAATAAACGATTACCCCTGTGACGGGCACCAACATGCTGAGCAGCATCAGAGCCAGCTGCCATTGCAGGGTAAACATGGTTACCCCGATAACCAGCATGGAAAACAGGTTGCCAACAATGCCGATCGCCCCTGTGGAAAATACATCCCCCAGCGCATCCACATCGCTGGTCAGACGTGTGATCAGGCGTCCGACCGGAGTGCGATCAAAGAATCGAGAGGCCAGCGAGGTCACATGGTGAAACAGGTCGTCGCGAATATTCGCTGTAATGCGTTGACCCACTTTTTGAATCGTGTAGCCCTGTACGCCATCCAGCAAAAGCCGAACAGCGATCGTTAGCAGCAATAAAACCACCAGCACATGTATCCCGCTCGCCAGCGTTTGCCCTTGCAAAAAAAACATGACTGGCTCGTTGCGGATCAGGGAAACAGCCTGCCCAATTAAGATGGGCTGCATCGCCTCCGCGATCGCTGAGGGAATCAGCAGAAGGATGGCGATCGTCAGTAGTCGTCTGTTTTTAAGAGCATAGGGAGTCAGAAGTCGTAACAACCGCCAATCGGTAGGTCGAAGACGGCGATCATTCCGGCTTTCTGAAGATGCTGCACTGGTCATGAACTCTGCCTTATTCTAGGTTGCTCAATGGATAGGTACCGCTCAACCTTAACGTTAGCAGTGAGCGCGGAACCTTAGCCTAGCAAATCAATTCGCTTCAATCGCGTTCAGGAGGCAAATTGTGTTCAGGAGGCAAATATTGAGGAGTCCTGTTTAAAGGCTTTGAATTCTAATGCATTACCGCTGGGGTCGAGAAAAAACATAGTAGCCTGTTCTCCTACTTCTCCCTTAAATCGGATGTAGGGTTCAATTACAAAGCTTATTCCCTGTTGCTTCAACGCAGCAGCCAGCGCTTCCCATTGCTCCATCTCTAAAATGACGCCCCAGTGCCGGACAGGAACCGTCTTTCCATCTACAGGATTGGTTGCAACAGTCGATACCTCCGACGGACTGAGGTGAGCTGTAATTTGATGGCCGAATAAGTCAAAGTCAATCCATTTGTCACTGGTTCTACCAACTTTACATCCCAATGTTTTTTCGTAGAACTCTCTGGTTTTCTCTAAATCTGCTACCGGAAATGCAACGTGAAAGGGTCGCACACTCATAAACTTCACCCAGTTAATCTAATTCGCGTCGTCCTTCTAAGGCACGGGCTAGCGTCACTTCATCCGCGTATTCCAAATCACCTCCCATCGGTAGCCCAAAGGCAATCCGGGTGACTTTTGTAAACGGTTTCAAAAGCTGTCCAACATACAGCGTTGTAGTGTCTCCTTCAACGCTGGGACTGATTGCTAAAATCACTTCCTTAACATTTTGCTGACTAATCCGTCGCACCAGTGCCGAGATATGAAGCTGTTCTGGCCCAATGCCGTCCATAGGCGAAATTAACCCACCCAAGACGTGATATTTACCCTGGTATTCGCGGGTTTTCTCTAGCGCAATCACATCTTTGGAATCGGCAACGACACAAATCGTGCTGTTGTCCCGATTGGTGGCCCGACAAATCTCGCACACAGGTTCGGCAGACAGGTGAAAGCAAATGGAGCAATATCCAACCTGCTGTTTTGCTTCCATCAACGCCTGGGCTAGAGCCTGCACTTCTGACTCTGGCCGCTTCAAGATATAGAGTGCAAGCCTCTGGGCGGTTTTGGGGCCGACGCCAGGTAATCGTTGAAACTGCTCAATCAATCGAGCAAGAGGACGTGTGTAAACCGTTGGAGTTCCTCCAATTTTTCTGCTTCAGACTATAGCAGTCAAAGGGCTAGTTAGAACGAGGTGCAGAGATGGAAGCCTTGTCTAGAGGCGCAGCCCCCACATCCCCTGTTCTAACCGTTTCGACGATCGCCATAGAATTTTAAGCCGATCATAGCGCGAATTCGGGAAACGCTGTTTGAAGGGGCATATGGCACCATTCTGGCAGATAGCATTGAATTCGATTTTGGTGGCGACCAATAACCCGGTAGAGACGTGCCAATGGCACGTCTCTACCCCAAAAACGCATCACCACCATCGTTCAAAACGATATGACGTTCGCCCTGTCACGGAATCAGGGCAGATTTGAACCAGCGATCGCCTTCGACCAGTGTGTGTGCCTGCCAGATGGCATCGGTTTGAGGATAGTCAGACCGATAATGGCCCCCCCGACTTTCAGTACGGAAAGCAGCACTTTTTAGGATGAGGTAGGCTACATCCAACAAATTTCGCAGTTCTCCCCACTCGCGCAGCCATTTATCTGAGTTGGGTAACGAAATCAGGACGGATTGATTGGGAGTAAGAGCCGTCAGGGATTGACTCAGCGGCAGCGCGTTGAACTCCTGCCGCCAGCGTTCCACCTGGGCGATCGCCTCGTCCATCGTGTGTTGCTCTCTACAAATCCCCGCACTTTGCCACACCAACCGAGGTAAGGCGTCTCGCAACTGAGCGATCGCCGTCCGCTGACGCTCCAGATCGTCCAGCTTAAGTTCAGTTGAAACAGACGGCGTTAATTCATCGGACTCTGCATGAGGGACATCCAGGAATTGCAGTTGAGCACCAAACACCAAGCATTCCAGGAGGGAATTGCTGGCTAGCCGATTGGCTCCATGAACACCCGTGCTGGCGGTTTCACCCACCGCATACAGACTGGGAATCGTGGTGCGATTCATCGTGTCTGCAACAACACCGCCCATCCAGTAATGGGCTGCCGGAGCCACGGGAATCGGTTCCTTAAAAACATCAATGCCCCATCGCTGACAAACCTGAATGATGTTAGGAAAACGGTGTTGAATGGTATCGGCTGGAATGGGGCGTAAATCCAGCCACACATGTGCTGACGCTAAATCATTAGACGTTTTCTGGAGATGATTAAAAATCGCTCGACTGACCACATCTCTGGGAGCCAGTTCGCCAGCCGGATGATAGTCAAAGGCAAATCGTCGTCCTTCTACATCAATTAGGTGCGCTCCTTCTCCCCGAACAGCCTCACTGATTAAGAAACGCGGTGCGCCCGGTTTGGTAAGGGCAGTCGGGTGAAATTGGACAAATTCTAAATCGCGTAGCTGAGTTCCAGCTCTCCAGGCGATCGCCACGCCATCTCCTGTGCTCAAGGCTGGATTGGTGGTTTGGGCAAAGACCTGACCGCCACCCCCCGTCGCCAGCAACACCGCCCCCGCTCGCAGCCAGTGAATTTTCCCCTGATAGGCCAAACTGAGTCCAACGCAGCGAGACTCCTGCATCCATAGCTCCAGCGCAAAGGCTTGAGAAAAAACCTGGATGTTGGGGCGATTCAGCACTTGAGCGGTGAGGGTAGTGATGACCGCTCGTCCGGTCGTATCTGCGGCATGAAGCACGCGTCGTCGAGAATGAGCGGCTTCTAGCGTGAGGGCCAAATGGTTATCGTGACGATCAAACGCCACGCCCATTTCGACTAAATTATTCACGCATTCAGTTGCACGATCCACCAGCAGTTTCACCGCGTCTAGCTCGCATAGACCCGCCCCCGCCTGTAAGGTGTCCTGCAAATGCAGCTCAGCCGAATCTTCGGGTGCGATCGCCGCTGCAATGCCACCCTGCGCCCAATCGCTCGCTGATAGAGAGAGAGAATCTTTGGTAATCAGCCCCACTCGATAATGCGCAGGTAAGCAAAGGGCTGAGTATAGACCAGCAGCACCTCCACCCACCACTAAAACATCAAATCGATTGGGTAATTCAGACTGGGGCATTTCACAAAGTGCGATTTAATAAAACGGTGCAGTGTGCGATCGCACACTGCACCAGATGTTTCAAAACTAACGACAGTCAGAGAATGAATCCAACTTATCGGTAGATTCCATTGTTAAAGCGATCGCCGCCTTCAACAAGTGCATCATTGGGTGGATTAATGATGAACTTATCGAGATTCGCTTGAAGAATTTCTTTCTGGCGATCATTCAAGCCAGGAATCTTTAGAACATCCTTCACTTCTTCATAAGGAGCATACTTAACAATTAACCTTGCCAGTGTGGGATATAACCCTGGATAGTCTCTAAACGCCCGCACATTGGTATTGTTCACATCGAGCTTAGCAGCACTAGCCATGTTTTCAGTCTGAAGACTGCTGCGGGTTACTTCTACTGCTAAAAGTGGTGATTCATTTAGGGCCAGACCCAAATTGGCTGCCATTGCCTGCTGAGGCATACCCAGCCATCCCAGACCAGCGGCTAGGATTATCCCCAACGCCATCAGCGCACCAATCAATCGTTTCATGAATTAAATCCCTCCCAGTGCAATCGCATTAATAAAAACGAACTATACACAGCGCTAATTTAGAGACTACCACTTAGGGGGAGCGTTTTAGCAATTTGGCATCATAAGAATTGCTAGGGGGCAAGGCTGCATCCGTTTTCAACCGGAGCATGTGGTATTACAGCACACGATCATTCCCCTGCCGAAGACTTAAATTGGAAGTTTAGGATAGGGAAAGTGGTGATTAAAACCATCTCTCCCCGACCAAACCTGCGATCCGCAGGTTTCAACCGACCTAGTCCGCTTTCGTGGACTTCGTTTGGATGGCCGCGACTTTAGTCGCCAGGCTCCACCCCCAACGATTAGATCACTTCAATCCCCCACGTTGGATTCATCGTTCATGTCTGTACCTTCCTTTGACCTGTTGCTGCGCCACTGCCGCCTCTTACACGACTCTGGCCCCAGTGAAGATGTAGATATCGCCATTCAAGATGGCAGAATAGCGGCGATCGCTCCCCATCTGGAGGCATCTGCACGCTTGGAGCTAGATATCGAAGGGCAAATGGTCAGCCCTCCCTTCGTGGAATCTCACATTCACCTGGATTCTGCGATGACCGTGGGTGAACCGCGCTGGAATCAGAGCGGTACGCTGTTTGAGGGAATTGAAATCTGGCGCGATCGCAAACAATCCCTGACGCTAGACGATGTTAAGGAACGGGCGATCGCCGCGCTGAAACAGCAGGCGACACAGGGGGTTCTCTTTGTTCGCAGTCATGCCGATGTCAGTGAAGCTACCCTGACGGCCCTGAAAGGGTTGCTGGAGGCTCGCGAAGCCGTTAAGGATTGGATGACGTTACAAGTCGTGGCGTTTCCCCAGGATGGCGTGTACGGCAGTCCTCAAAACGACGCGCTAATGGACGAAGCGATGAAGTTAGGGGCTGATGTGGTGGGTGGCATTCCCCACTATGAGCTGACCCGCGAAGATGGCGTGCGATCGGTTCACCGCATTTTTGAGCTGGCTGAACAGTACGATCGCCTGATCGATATTCATTGCGATGAAATCGACGATGACCAGTCTCGCTTCCTGGAAGTCGTAGCGGCTTGCGCTATCCGCAGCGGCATGGGGTCGCGCGTGACGGCCAGCCATACCAGTGCTTTTGGTTCGTACAACAACGCTTATGCTTTTAAGCTCCTGGGATTTCTCCAGCGCACATCGCTAAATTTCATTGCCAATCCGCTAATCAACATCACCTTACAGGGACGGGCCGATACCTATCCCAAACGGCGGGGCGTGACGCGAGTCAAGGAACTCTGGCAGCAGGGCATGAATGTGAGCCTGGGACATGACTGCATCCAAGACCCGTGGTATTCGCTGGGCACAGGCAACATGCTGGATGTGGCGAATATGGCGATTCACGTCTGCCAGATGACCGGAACCTCAGAAATCGACGCCTGCTACAACATGGTGACCTGGCACGGTGCCAAAACCCTGCATATTGAAGATCAGTATGGTGTTGAGGTGGGCAAGCCTGCGAATTTGATTGTGCTAGATGCTAGCAATCGCTACGATGCCATTCGACGTCGCGCCACCGTCCGCTATGTCATCTCCAAGGGCAATTTGCTAGCCCATACCGAACCGCCTAAACCCCAGTGGAAAAGGTAACACCACCGTCTCGGCGGTCACTAAGGATCATGAATTTAATAAAACCCGGAACTTAATTTCGGAAAGTGCGGCTCTGCCGCACTTTCCGAAATTAAAAATTTGGTTTTGATTTATCCATGCTTCTAAACAGTTGTTGAGGAACCGTCGTCTCGACGGGGTTACATCAGAGGACTGCCGTGGTGGTGGATCAGGTACCACTCCTGGGCCATGTTTTCGAAGATATTGGTGGCGAGCGATCGCGCCTTCACCCGTCGCCCCCGTGACACTTGCAGCAGGTTTTCGATGACAACTACGTAAGCCAGATTGCTAGACACTTCCACGGTGACTAGCTCCAGCTCAATTTCCAGATAGTCCGTATGTTTAAAAATCGTCTGCCAGGAGGCGCGAATATCATCCCATCCCTTCAGTGCATCGCGACCGGGGTGAATGCACAAACTACCCGTTCCCTTCGACCACACGGCTCCCATAGCCTCAATATCGCGCTTCTCAAAGGCTCGATAAAACGCTTGATTGGCAGTCTGCACAGCTTGGGAGTCAGTCATACTCAACGCCCCAAGTCATGCAGGTCATGAATCGCATCTACGCATTTTTGGGTCACGGCTTCCAACTGCTCACGCTGGTTTGACGGAGGGGGTGGAATCAAGTCGCCAATTCGCACCGTAATGGGCGCAGGACGGGGTAGATAGTTTCCCTTCGAGACAATCTGCTGCGTCCCCCAAAGGCTCACAGGCAGCAGAGGCGTCTGCGACTTCGCGGCAATCATCGCCGCTCCCAGTTTGGCAGATGGAATGCGGCCATCGGGTGTGCGAGTACCTGATAGAAATACCCCGATCGCCCATCCTTCCTCTAGCTGGGCGAGCGCCGCTCGAATCGCGCTACGGTCTGGAGAACCCCGCTTTACGGGGTACGCCCCATATAGTCGAATTGCCTGCTTTAGCCCCGGAACGCGAAATAGCTCTTCCTTAGCCATGTAGGACACCGGACGCTTCATCGCACAGGACAGCAGCGGTGGGTCAAAATCGCTGGCATGGTTTGCCACGACAATCAGTGGCCCGGTTCGAGGAATGTGCTCATGACCATAGACCCGCCCCCGAAAGTAGAAGTGCAGCATGGGAGCCACTACCGACCATTTGAACAGGTGGTAAAGCTGTAGGCTGATCCAGGGTTCGCGACTGCGGGCCATGCGGGATGCGGGACTCCTAAGGTTGGGGCAGTTCTGCAACGCTACTGATATTGACCAACGTTAAGCTGGGGCAGGTTCGCTTAATCAAACCCGTCAGCACCTTGCCGGGGCCGATTTCAATCACCCTATCAATTCCTTCGTCAGGCAATCGCAACGAAATTTCGCGCCAGCGTACAGAACCCGTCATCTGCTGAACCAATCGATCCTTCAGGGTGGCCGCATCCGTAGCAGGAATCGGCTCAACGTTGGCCAGCACTGGAACCTGAGCATCGGCAAACGCTACAGATTCTAGAACCGTCTGAAATTCAGCGGCGGCATCTGCCATCAGCGGCGAATGGAATGCCCCACTTACATTCAGCTTAACGGCACGCTTGGCTTTCACCTGCGACAAAACGGCATCCACCGCGTCTGTCGTCCCTGAAATGACAACCTGACCGGAATTATTATCGTTCGCTAAAACCACTCCTGGCGTCTGCTGAATTTTTTGCTCCAGCTCATCGCGATCGAACCCAATCAAGGCCGCCATGATGCCTTCAGAGGCTGCATCCATTAACTCGGCTCGCCGTTTGACCAGACGCAGTCCCGATTCAAAGTCAAATACCCCTGCCGCATAAAGCGCCACATATTCGCCCAAGCTATGCCCTGCCACCAGATCAGGCTGCTGACCGTGCGATCGCATCTGATCCACCAGCAAACTCTCGACGGTATACAGACAGGGCTGAGTGTACAGGGTTTTAGACACCTTATCTTCCGCACTTTGACAAACATCGGGCACAGACCAGCCCAAGATTTCTTCAGCCTGCTTTAATCTGGATTGAGCATCCGGCAGGCCAAATAGATCGGCACCCATTCCGATCGCCTGTGAGCCTTGTCCTGGAAACACCCACGCTGTTTTTGTCATAGCGCATTCAGTCTTAATTAAGGTTTAGATGTTAAGTACAAACACAATTAAATACAAACCTCCTGAAGGGTGTGTGCCGCACCCCGAAGGGGTGCGGCACACACCC
>DATNPS010000037.1:0-17913 GCA_036703095.1 Crinalium sp.
GTTTTTGCGCGCCCGCCGGCCGCCCAAAACCCGCAATAAGTTTCAAAATGAGAATTGCTGGGAAATTGGAGAGGAGTGTGTAGTTACTGTTACAATAGTGTTTGAAAGGATAAATAACTTATTAAACTCTGTTCAATTAAAAATAAATCTGGGTAATCCAACTCGGTTTACGGTTTTGAACTAGCAACCTTGCCCAGATTGCTTGCTGGCAGGTGGTAGTCATCCGTTGGTTATGGCTCGTTAAACTGCTGGCGCTGGTATCAGTCCAACCGTGGATACTATCGCAGTTAGTGAGGCAAACAAAAGCGTGAGTCAAGATAGATGGGGTCAGATGAGGCGCTATGATGCGGTGGCGATCGCCCAACACTACCGCTATCGCCCCTGGCAAACTCTGTGGCGAACCCTTAGCATCATTTGGTTATTTGCAGGCTTCGTCATTGGCTTGAAGCTAGACGACTGGTGGGGACAGTCAGGTGAAGTCAAAAAGAATAAACGAGCGGTTCAGCTGCGAACCATTCTGACTCGTCTCGGCCCTACCTTTATTAAAGTCGGGCAGGCGCTCTCGACACGCCCAGACTTAATCCGCAAAGATTTTCTAGAAGAACTGATCAAGCTGCAAGACCAGCTTCCTCCTTTTTCTACACCTCAAGCGTTTGCCATTATTGAAGCTGAGCTAGACCGCTCGATTGATGAAATCTTTGCTCAAATTTCACCGCAGCCGATCGCCGCAGCTAGCTTAGGTCAGGTTTATCAGGCCAAACTGCATACGGGCGAAGATGTTGCCGTTAAAGTGCAGCGACCGAACCTAAAGCCTGTCATTACCTTAGATTTGTATCTCATGCGGTGGGCGGCGAGCTGGATGGCTCCCTGGCTACCCCTCAATCTGGGCCATGACCTCACCCTGATTGTGGATGAGTTTGGTATCAAGCTATTTGAAGAGACGGATTACCTGAATGAAGGGCGCAATGCTGAAAAGTTTGCAGCCAATTTTCAGGATGATCCCACCGTCAAAGTGCCATCCATCTACTGGCGATACAGCAGTTCGCATGTTTTGACGCTGGAATGGATTCATGGCTTTAAGCTCACCGACACTCGTCGCGTTCAAGAGGCTAACCTCAACACCGATGCGCTGATCAAGATCGGCGTGACGTCTGGTTTGCGGCAGCTTCTAGAGTTTGGCTTCTTCCATGCTGATCCACATCCTGGCAACCTGTTTGCTATGGCGGACGGACGGATGGCCTACATCGACTTCGGCATGATGGATCAACTCAGCCAGGAGATGAAGGAAACTCTGGTTGATTCGGTCGTCCATCTGATTAATAAGGACTATTCTGACCTGGCTGCTGACTTTGTGAAGCTGGGATTCCTCACGCCTGAAACAGATATTACGCCCATCATTCCGGCCTTAGAAACCGTTTTGGGGAATGCGCTGGGAGAAAGCGTTGGTAGTTTTAATTTCAAAACGATTACCGATCAGTTTTCGGAACTGATGTACGAATATCCCTTCCGGGTGCCTGCTAAGTTTGCGCTGATTATCCGATCGCTGGTGACGCAGGAAGGCTTAGCCCTCAGCCTCAATCCCAACTTCAAGATTGTGGAAGTGGCGTATCCCTATGTGGCGCGACGACTGCTAACGGGAGAATCGCCTGAACTGCGGCGGCGATTACTGGAAGTGCTGTTTAAGGATGGCAAATTCCAGTGGCAGCGGTTAGAGAATATGATTGCGATCGCTCGCTCTGACCAAAACTTTGACATTTTGCCTACCGCTCAGCTGGGGTTACAGTATTTGCTGTCGGAGGAAGGTCAGTTCTTGCGGCGTCAGCTCATCCTGGCGCTAATCGAGGATAACCGCCTGCACACGACTGAAGTGCAGCGTCTCTGGGATCTGATTAAGGACGATATCAATCCTTCTCGTTTGTTTAGTGCTGCTCTGGATGCACTGGTCGGCTTTTCAACCGAGGGAGCTGCTGCAATATTGCCTTCGATGGCGATGCTGCCAATGTTCCAGACGCCAAGCGAAACGAGTAGAAACTACAGCAAGAATTAACGTATAGCTGTATTCATTCGGGTTAAGACGGGGTGCAAGGGTGGAATCCCTGGCTAGGGACGACGCCCCCATACCTCTCTTTGTTTTCGATGTCCTAACGGACATGACTACAGCCGTAGTTTGACGAACGCGCGAATGCGCGTCCTGCCGTCGCTCAGGGCATGTTTTTGCGCTATTTCAACCACGCGTCGCGCGACTGAAATAGCGCTATCGAATTTCTAAGAAAACGTGTTTTCTTTTCGTTTTCCCAAGGGGTTAGTAGTGCAGCGCACTACTAACCCCTTGTTGGAAACTCACGTATAGATTGGATCTATGCACATGACCGAGAAGTATTGAGTTGCTCCTCGCTTTTCGTTCCAAAGCATTAGACAATATTTGTAAATCTCTGTTAACACAATTGGGCTAGCAAATCCGAAGGACGTTTCCGTGTCTTACTACTATCCAGATCCACCCTATGTCTTGCTCGTCTTGGGCCTTTTGATTGCCCTGACCTCCGGGCTGGCCTTTAATGCAACCTTAAAACAGGCGGTTCAAGATTGGTCTAAAAATCGTTCGACTCGCACGTTGGCGGCTTTGAAAGGGCCTCAACTGCTGATTCCATTCCTGGGCATTTCCGCTGGAATATGCTTCTTTCTGTCGTCTGGAATGGAAATTTTTGGCATTCCTGGGAAGTTTTCCTATATGCTCGCTGTGCCGTTGACGCTGCTGACAGCGCTGCTGGTCTGGTTTCAACTGGGCCGCGTGTTGATTCAGCTTGAGCGAGGTGGCTCACAGGCACTCGACTTGGACTCCTGGAGTTAAGAACCCCAACGTGCGAGGGGGAGCATGGCTCTGCCATGCTCCCCCTCGCAAATTGAAGTGTGCTAGTACAACGCTGGAGGATTGGCAGGATCAGCGGCAAAGGCCAGCCACAGCGGAAATTGCAGCAAGGAAAGGTTAATCAAGTCCTCTGATTCATCAATGATGATGAGGGGAAGCTGCTTTTGTTTCACCAGGCGATCGGCCCGCTGTATCAGGGGTTCCGGTGCTTCAAACAGCACGACGCCCTGATCGGCACCAAAATCAATGCGTGAAATGCCTAAACAATCTTGCAGTCCACGTCGCCATTCTCCCAAGCGCTCAGGAGAGTCGGCCAGAATCAGCGCACGGGCGCGATCGCCATACAGTTCTCGTAAAACGGAAATCACCGCAGACGCAACCAGAATATTTTGGAGTCGCGAACCCATCGTTCGCAGCGCACCCCGCCCTCCTTGCGTAAAGAACCAGTTGGCCACTCGCTCGGCGTGAATCGGTTCAAACGTGCGGCGCAATTGCCATGCAGGGCCGTAGTAATCCGGTGAGGTGCGATACTGATCCAGCAAACGCCGGATGCGTTTTGTCTGATCTTGAAAGCTCTGCTCGGCAAACTTGGGGGTGGGAGCGGCCTGCTCAGCTTCCTGCGATTCGGCAGCGACAGCTCTTCGAGGGGCGGCGTCTGCTTTAGGGGTGAGTTGCAACTGCTCGGCAGCGGTCGCCAAATCTTGCAGACTGCCCACCAGATAATCTTTAAAGCCCTGTACTCGAATCGCTAAATCCTGGGATGAACCTGCAAAAGTAGTGCGCATTTCAGCCCGAATTCGCTCTTGCCGCCGTTCCAGTTGCTCGACGGAAATCTGGAGGGCTTGCTTGCGCTGCTCTAGTTCGCTCAATCCTTCTTTAACCAGACGACCGATCGCCGCCTGTGTATCAGCGACTTGATTTTGCAGAGTGGTGTTGTAAGAAGCTTGCAGCGCGGAGATCTCTCGCTTGAGGCGCTGTTCTTCCTGACGCAGATCGGCAATGCGCTTTTCCAGATCGCTGATATCGCTGGTTGGCGTGCTGCCGCTAGAGGATAGCGTTGGCTGAGTGGTGGGATTGGCGATCGCCCCACTGCCAGACGAGCCGACCGTTGGTATGACGAGGGGGGTTTGATTTTGCTCCACCCCTGCTGTCGATTCAGAACCAGCGTTCGACGTTGTTGGAAGATTCAAGGGTTGAAGATTAGATTCGGGGGGCGAAGATTCGTCGGGGTACATGGACACTCAGCTAAACAGTAGGACAGCGCTGCTCCAGGCAGGTCTTTAGCATCTTAGGATCAAACAGGATGGGGAGAAAGTGAATACTGTTCACTTCTTTGAAATAAAACAAAATTGGCACCGGAGGCCAGAAAATTCGCCAATTTTGCCATTCCTGGTAGGGAAAACGACGAATTAATGTGTCTCCACGATAAATGTCTAGCGCCGACTCCGTAAACCAGAGGCGCAGCGTGACGGCTTGGAACAAGAGAAATAGAGCAAAGAGGGCGATCGCCCCACTGACCCAGGGCTGCACCAGAAATAGGGGAACGGCCAGCACGACTAAGCCGATGGGAATGGCATAGCTGGGGGCCAGTTGGATGCGCTCTGATGTAGCAGGAGTTGGAGTAGAAGCTGTAGTCACAGACGCTAATTCTCCCGGTTGATGATGTTCATGAGGGCTTACCTCATTCTATAAGCTCCCCGTTCATTTAGAAGTTGAGCGCGGCTTTCCCTGGCCCCTGAAACATCAGCCAGGACAGGAAAAAGTTAGAAATAAAAATAGCCAGTAGGGCTGTGACGACAGCAGTTGTGGTGGATTGCCCGACCCCTTTTGCTCCGCCCGTCGTCGTTAAGCCCCAGCTTGCGCCGATGACCGCAATCAGTGCACCAAATACAATGCCCTTGAGCATAGAACTGATGAGATCCCAGGTCGTAAGGAAATTCTTAGCAGAGTCGAGGAATACCTGCTGAGAGATGCCATACATACTGCTGGCAATAAGGACACCGCCCGCCATGCCTGTGACAAACGACAGAAGGGTGAGAATGGGCAGCATCAGGCAGCAGGCCACCACTCTAGGAATCACCAGATAATCGATCGGATCAGTTTTCAGCATTTGCAGGGCGTCAATCTGCTCGGTCACTTGCATAGTGCCAATCTCAGCCGCGAAGGCGGAACCTACCCGACCCGTTACAATCACGGCAGTTAACACAGGAGCGAGTTCCCGCGCTAGCGCCAGCGCCAGCACACCACCGACAGCGGTACCTGCCCCTAAATTGATAAATTCTCGTGAAACTTGAATGGTAAACACCATTCCGACGGTGGCGGCGGTCAGGAGGGCAATCAACAGTGACCCTGGGCCGACTACAGCCATTTGGTCAATCGTATTGCGTCGATGAATTCTACCTTTTAGCAGGTGAACAATTACCTGTCCACCCAGCAAAGTGGCCGCCAGCAAGCGCTGGCTCCATCGTCCAAAGCTACCAATTCCGGCAGATTTACTCAACGCTAAGACACCTGTAGGATAGTTTTTGTCGTGACTATTCCCGATGTGAGAGGTGGGGTTAATTCAGCACCACGGCCTCAATGCATCAAGAACCTCAAGATAAAATTTTTTTGCTCAATATTCTTAACAATAGCTGATGTAATCCCGGTTCTCGCAAGCGACAGCCCAACTTCGAAATCGTTACGGCTTTTACTTCCAAGACCCGGAATGTTCACTAATTTAATAAAGATTTAAGATTTCTGACATCTTCAACTGCTGGATGCGATCGCCCCCTATTGTAGAGGATGAGCAGGTGCATCTTGCATCCATTGTCCCGTTAGCCTGCTGAGCCACCCCTAACCCACGCCAGCCAGCTTATGAGTATTTTGCCAAATCTCCTGCGATCGCTCCTGATAACCAGCATTTTTGCCTTTTTGGCACCCGCCATTTTGGTAGGTGCTATTTGGATATTACTATTCTGCGTCGGTTATTTGCCTCATTTGGAGGCGATCGGGCAAATGGGGATTGAGCAAATTCTCCAATTCCTTCAGGTTTTTGGCAGCGGTAGCGCCATGCGGGGTCTGTTGATTATCTGTACGGTCTGTAGCTTGGTTGGTGTTTTGTTCGATACATATACCTTCTATCGCTACCAGAAATTGAATAGCTAAGCAGCAACAAGCTGTTATGAGGGAAGTGCGGCTAAGCGCACTTCCCTCCAGCAATTCTTATTATGTGAATTGGTGGCATGGCCACCAATTGCGGTTTTTGCGCGCCCATCGGGCGCGCAAAAACCGCAATTGGTTCAAAATGAGAATTGCTGACTTCTCTCACAACAGGTTGCATTTTAAGCCATCGCTGTAGTCATATCTGTTAGAGCATCGAAAACCAAGGGTGTGTGTGCTTTGTCCCCAAACAGGGGTTTTCCACCCCTGCCCCCTGTCCTAACCCAAAGAATACAGTTATAGCTGAGACTGCGAAAAAGTATTTATGCTGGAGCTTGGTAGTTTTGGCTTCAGATTCCATGCCGTTTTCGTGTTCTGCAAGTTGGTTAAAGCAATTAACTTGGATTCGCTGTTGCGCGGGGCAGGTGAGAGAAGAGAAGGGGCGATCGCTCTCCCTCGTTCCGCTGCTGCGCGTATTTTTGTTGCTGTGTTTACTGTGGGGAATGGCTCAACCTGTAGCCCTGGCGCGCACGCAACCGCCCAGTCCCACACCGTCGGGGCAGCCATCCTCAATTCAGCCATCCTCAGGCCAGCCATCCTCAATTCAGCCGTATATTGACCGCGTGGTAGAGCGCATCACAGACTTTACCCTGGATAACGGGATGAAGTTTATTGTGATGGAGCGCCATCAGGCTCCCGTTGTCTCGTTCATGACGTATGTAGATGTTGGAGCCGCTTATGAGGAAAAGGGTAAAACGGGGGCTGCTCATTTTTTAGAGCATCTGGCCTTTAAGGGCACCACTCAGATTGGCACCAAAAATTATCGGGCGGAGAAGATCTTGCTCGACCAATTAGATCGGCTGTTTGATCAGATTCAAGCGGCCAAAGCGGCAGGCAATGAGCAGGTGGTTGGGCGATTGCAGCAGGAGTTCGATCGCGTGAAAACCCAGGCCGCCAGCTATGTAAAGCAAAACGAACTGGCGCAGGTGGTTGAACAGTCCGGTGGAGAAGGATTAAACGCGACGACATCGGCGGATGAAACTCGCTATTTCTACAGTTTCCCGTCTAACAAACTGGAACTCTGGATGTCGCTGGAATCTGAACGCTTCCTCGACCCCGTGTTTCGCGAATTTTACGAAGAGAAGGAAGTCATTTTAGAAGAGCGGCGAATGCGGACGGACAACTCGCCGATCGGCAAGATGTTTGAAACGTTTCTGCAAACGGCATTTCCCGACTATCCCTATGGACGGCCTACGATTGGCTACGAAGCTGACATTCGCAGTCTGAGACGGCAGGATATCCAAAAATTCTTTGAAACGTATTACACGCCGTCTCACATCATTGCGGCGGTGGTGGGTGATGTTGATCCGGCTGAAGTTAAGCGGTTAGCTGAAACTTACTTCGGGCGCTATCGGGTGCGATCTGAAGCGCCTAGTATTCAGGTGCCGACCCTCCGTCCCAGTGGTCCCAAAGAGGTAGTGGTGCGCTTGGCTACTCAACCCTGGTACTTGGAGGGCTATCTGCGATCGCCCAGCAACCATCCTGATGATGTGGTGTATCAGATTATCGGCTCGATCCTGACGGATGGGCGCACGTCTCGGCTCTATAAGTCGCTGGTGGAACAGCAGCAGTTGGCCTTGAACGTCAACGTGGCGAATGGGTTTCCGGGCGATCGCTATTCCAACATTATGCTGATTTATGCGCTGACGGCTCCCGGCCATACTGTTGAGGAAATCGCCGCCGCAATGGATGCCGAAATTCAGCGATTAAAGACAGAACCCGTTGCTGCTGAAGAACTGGAGCGAGTGAAAAATCAGGCCAGGGCAGGGCTACTGCAAACGCTGGCGTCCAATCAGGGCATGTCCAGCTTGCTGCCGGAATATGAAGCGACGCGAGGAAGCTGGCGCAATTTGTTTGAAGAGTTAAAAGCGATCGAAGCGACAACGGCTGAGGATGTCCAGCGAGTGGCGCGGGAAACCTTTGTTCCGCAAAACCTGACGACTGGAAAACTGCTGCCTCTGGAGGAAGGATGAAGGGTTCGAGTATGACGCAATGGATTAGATCATTCGGCGGTCGGCGCGGTCAGTTGGGCCGTCTGTTTATAGCGATCGCCCTCTCAATGGTCGTGACGGTGCTGCTGGGATGGGGACGATCGCCTGCTCTAGCTCAGACGGCCCGCCACTACACCGAACTCACCTTTCCACCACTGCCTGAGATCAAGCTGCCTGACTATACGCGCTATGAGTTAGCCAACGGCATGGTCGTCTTCTTGATGGAAGATCATGAGCTGCCGCTGGTGGGCGGAACGGCAATGTTTCGCACGGGCGATCGCCTGGAACCCTCTGACAAAGTAGGACTGGCAGGTATCATGGGCAGTGTGATGCGGAGTGGCGGCACATTGAACCATCCGGCAGATGAACTGAACCGAATGTTAGAACAGCGGGCCGCATCGGTTGAAACAGGTGTAGACACTACCGTTGGGTCGGCTGGCTTTAGCGCTTTGACGGAAGATCTGGACGACGTCTTTCAGCTTTTTGCGGAGGTGATTCGCCAACCCGCCTTTCCACAAGACAAAATTGACCTGTCGAAAACGCAGCTCCGAGGGGCGATCGCCCGTCGCAACGATAACCCCGACGACATCGCGGGACGTGAATTTCAAAAATTGGTGTACGGAACCGACAGCCCTTACGCTCGCACGGTGGAATATGTCACCCTCAACAAAATTTCGCGGGATGATCTGGTGCAGTTCTACCAGACGTATTTTCATCCCAACAACATGATTTTGGGCATTGTGGGAGACTTTGACACCAACGCTATGAAAGCGTTGATTGAGAAAACCTTTGCGGATTGGCAGCCCAACCAAAACCTGAACACGAAGGATCTACCCCTGCCTCAGGTGGAGCAGGCCAAACTGGGAGGCATGTTCCTGGTGGATCAGCCGCAGTTAACGCAAAGCTACATTCAAATGGGGCATTTAGGTGGTCAGTTAAAAGACCCGGATAATGCGGCTCTATCGGTATTGAATGAGGTGATGAATGGCTTTGGCGGACGGTTGGTGAATGAGGTGCGATCGCGACAGGGGCTTGCCTATGTGGTTTATGCATACTGGAGTCCCCGGTTTGACTATCCCGGTCTGTATGTGAGCGGAGGTCAAACCCGGTCTGAAATGACGGTTCCGTTTATCCAGTCTGTCTTTAGTGAGATTGAGCGGGTGCGTACTTCGCCCGTATCGGACACGGAGCTAACTCGTGCTAAAGATTCGGTGCTTAATGCCTTTATCTTTAACTTCCAGACACCGGGACAGATTCTCGCCAGACTGATGCGATACGAATATTACGGCTATCCATCCGACTTTATCTTTCGCTATCGGCGGGAGATTGAAGCCACAACAATCGGTGATGTTCTTGAGGCCGCGAAAGCGAATTTGCAGCCCGAAAAGATTGTCACCCTGGTCGTTGGGAATGCTGCCGATATTCAGCCACCGCTGAACACGTTAACCAATGGGGCTGATGTGACCAAAATTGACGTCACCATTCCGTCGCCATAACGGAGCGATCGCGGTCACCATCCCAAACCCTGTAGAGACGCCCCATTGGGGCGTCTCTACGTTAACGGTCGCGTCCCCTAAATGATTGCCAAAAATATGATTTGGCGATCGCCCTCATTCAATGCGGGCTTTTGTAGAACGGACGCTTCACCACTAATGCCGGATAGGATTTCCCGCGAATTTCGACCTCTAATGCTTGCCCTGGTTGGGAGAGCGCTGTTGGTACATAGCCCAGGGCGATCGGTTGTCCCACTGTGGGTGCCAGTGTGCCGCTCGTGACCTTACCGACCGACTGACCTTCGTGCACAATCGGATAATCATGACGAGCAATATTGCGGCCCTGCATTTGTAGCCCAATTAACCGCCGCTGCACCCCATCTCGCTTTTGCTGCTCTAAGACCGATCGCCCAATAAAGTCACCCTTCTGATCCAAATGCACCAGCCAGCCCAAGCCAGCTTCTAATGGCGTTGTGGTTTCGTCGATGTCCTGACCATACAACGCCATTGCCGCTTCCAGACGCAAGGTATCACGGGCACCCAGACCGCAAGGAATGACTCCAGCAGTGAGGAGCGATCGCCACAGTTCTTTACCCACCTCCGGGTCAACCATCACCTCAAACCCGTCTTCTCCGGTGTAACCCGTTCGCGCCAGGAAGGACGGGCTTCCCAGTACCGTTCCCTCTAAGTGACAGTAGCGTTTTACTGGGCTGAGGTCTTCTTTGACGAACGATTGCAGAATTTTGGTGGCATTTGGGCCTTGAACAGCAATTAACACCTGTGTGGGTGATAGATCCTGAAAGTCAATCGTGCTGGAATCCAAGTGTTGCAGCAGCCAGGTCTTATCCTTCAGCGTAGTTGCAGCATTCACAATAATCATCACGCGCTGTTCCCCAGCCTGATTCATGCCCTGGTAATACACAATCAGGTCGTCAATAATTCCAGCCTGGTCGTTCAAAAGCACTGTGTATTGCGCTTCTCCAGGCTGTAGTCGGGCCAGATTGGAAGGCACCAATCGCTGAAGTTGCTCAATTACCCCATTTCCCGTCAGCGCAAACTTACCCATGTGGGAAATGTCAAACATCCCGGCATTTTGGCGCACGGCCTGATGCTCTTGCCCAATGCCAACATACTGAACGGGCATTTCCCACCCAGAAAACGCCGTCATTCGGGCTTTCAAGCCAACGCTCAATTCGAAGAGAGGAGTGCGTCCGAGGACGACAGGAATATCTGACGATGAAGCTTCGCCTGCTGTGTTTGAACTCGCCACGAGATTGCATTAGTTGTGAAGTTAGACTTCTATTATCCCAATACTTCTCAATTAACGTGAATTCAACAAACGGGCTTTTAGGAGAGTTTCGCGTCGCGTAACTCTCCTGTAGCAATCGAACCTATAGCAACCGAAGAGTTCGTTAAGACGGGGTGCAGGGGTGGAAATCCTGGCTGGAGGCGAAGCCCACACCCCCCTTTGTCCTAAGGATTATGGATAAGTTAAAACCAAATTTTTAATTTTGGAACATGCAGCAGAGCCGCATGTTCCAAAATTAAGTTTCGGGTTTTATTAAATCCACGATCCTAACTGTCTCAATGGTTGCTATAAAAACCCGATTTTGCGTGCGTGACGCGCGGCTGAAATGGCGCAGAAACGTTAATTTGTGGTTCCCGCTGGTAAAGGACTTTCTTGTTTTTCTTGCGACGGTTCTCCAGTTCCCTGATCCGGTGAACTAGGTTGGGTATTGAGCGGCTGTGCTGTGCTTGGGGGGGGTGGAGCGGGTTCTGTGACGGTTCCTCCAACTGGACTTGGCGAACTAGACGGTACCACAGATGGACTGGCTTCTGGAGGAGCGGGGGCCGTCGGTTCGATGGGAGAGGGAGATAGCTCTGGAGCAGGCGATTCGCTGGTAGGTGGAGACGCGTCTGGCGGGGATGGTTCTGCAACGTCGGGCGTCGGGGATGGAGATGCTTCTGGTGTTGGTGTGGATGGTGTAATGCCCGATTCCAGAGGTTGAGATTGAGGGAATACGGGCGTCGCTGCTGGGACTGGAGTGGGTGATGCCTCCTGTGAGGGAGCCGAGGAGGAACCGCTCAGCAAACGCGTTAAAGCAAAACCTAAGGACGCGATCGCCACCAATAGCACAATTCCGGGTAGCCACCAATTGCTGCCAGACCGTTGAGGTTGAGGTGTTCTAACGGGAGCGACATTAGTAGGAGCCGGACGATAGACCGGAGCCACGGGAGTGGTGGCCATGCGGCTGATGGAGCCTGCTGTAGCCGCCACCGTAGGTTCGTAGGCCAGTACGTTAGGCAACAGCATCAGCCATTCATCGACGGTATTCGGACGGTGCTGAGGTTCTACCGCCATGCCGCGCATGACCGCCTCGCTCACAGCTGCATTGAGCTGAGGGCACAGCTCGCGTGGGCTGGATAATTGAACGCGATCGCGCAAAATGGCGGCTACCGGAATCTGAGCCGTTAGCAGCGTATAGAGTGTCGCGGCTAGACCATAGACGTCGATCGCCGAGGTGCGTTTAGCCTGGGGTAAATATTGCTCAATGGGTGCATATCCATCTGAAGCAATGCGGGTATGCGTCTGCGTTTGACCGGGCGTAAATTCGCGAGCAATGCCAAAGTCAATCAACACCACCTGCTGAGTGCCCTCACGCAGAATTACGTTTTGTGGTTTCACATCCCGATGCAGCAAGCCAGTGTGGTGAATCGCTCGCACGGCCTCCGCCACCTGACGAATGTAGTGCAATGCCAGGGCTTCCGGGAGGGGATTGTTGGGCAAGACGAGATTTCCCAGCGTCTCGCCAGGAATGTAGTCCATCACGATGTAGGGTGACCCATCCTCGACAAAAAAGTCGCTCACCCGCACGATATTCGGATGTGAACAGCGGGCTAACCGTCGGGCTTCATCCTGAAAATGACGCTGAAAGTCTGCAAACTTAGGGTCGTAGCGCAGTGCTTCATTCACCGTCTTAATCACGACAAATTGATTTAGGGCGTGGTTGATCGCCCGATACGTGACCCCAAACCCACCCTGACCGAGTTCCTGTTCAAGGGTATATTTGCCGTTCAACAGACTTTTGCCGACGAGAGATGCCATACATTGTTTAAAGAATTTTGAAGTTCTCTTTAGAAATATAGCTGTAGTTATTTGAATTAGGACGGGGTGCAGGGGTAGAACCCCTGGCTGGGGGCAAAGCCCCCACATTCCCTTGGTTTTTAATGTCCTAACGGACATGACAACAGCTATACTAGCAGGCCATGCATTCGACGAATGGCCGATGAGGGGACGCACGTCGCGCGGTACTTCCCATAGCCCGATTTTATAAAGTCGGGCCAACGGAATTATGCTTCAGCAGACTGGGGACTAACTTGGGGACTGACTAAAGCTGTGCCGATCGCATCCACCACTCGCGCTACTGGAATGATATCTAAATCAGGACTCGGTAACGCTTGACTGGCAGGCACGATTGCCCGCTTAAAGCCTAATTTAGCGGCTTCCTTCAGCCGGAGTTCCAATTGAGACACTGGGCGAATCTGGCCACCTAGACCCACTTCACCGATCAGAACCGTGCTGGGATCAACCACGCGATCGCGAAAACTAGCCGCTACCGCGATCGCCACTCCCAGGTCGGCGGCGGGTTCTGCCACATTCAGTCCACCGGATGACGCGACATAGGCATCCAATTTAGAGAGAGGAATGCCGACTCGCTTTTCCAATACCGCCAAAATTTGCAGCAGTCGATTGTATTCAATGCCCGTGGTAGAACGACGGGGAGACGGGTAGCTGGTGGGGCTAACCAGTGCCTGCAATTCGACCACTAGAGGTCGAGTGCCTTCGCAGGCCACGATGGTTGCTGTACCCGGTGTTTGCTCGTCTCGATTGCCCAAAAACAGTTCCGATGGGTTGAGCACTTCCTCCAATCCGCGATCGACCATTTCGAACACGCCTAATTCCTGCGTAGCCCCAAACCGATTTTTGACCGATCGCAACAGTCGATGGCTGGCAAAGCGATCGCCCTCAAAATACAGCACGGTATCGACCAGGTGTTCCAAAACCTTGGGACCCGCGATCGCCCCCTCTTTCGTCACATGCCCCACGATAAATAAAGTAATGTGCTCGCGCTTGGCCACCTGCATCAGTGCCGACGTACATTCGCGCACCTGCGCTACTGAACCGGGAGCCGAGGTCAGAGTCGCGAAGTAGAGCGCCTGAATACTATCAATGACCGCAACTGGAGGCCGCAACGACTCTAGCTCTAATAGGATGCTTTCAAGATCAGTTTCGGGCAAGAGATAAAGGGTGCTAGGTGTTGGGTGTTGGGTGTTGGGTGTTGGATGTTGGGATTGAGCAACGCTGCGCTGTTTTCTAGCTCCCTTGTCCCCCTTGTCCCCCTTGTCTCCCCCATACTCCCCATCTACTCCCTCTCTCCCTCTCCCAATCCCTAGCCGCTGCGATCGCAACTTCACCTGCTGGCCTGACTCTTCAGCGCAGACGTAGAGGACGCGATACTGTTCGGCTAAGCGATTGGCGACTTGCAAGAGCAGGGTTGATTTACCGATGCCGGGGTCGCCGCCAATCAGGACGAGGGAACCGGGAACGATGCCACCGCCCAAGACTCGGTCGAGTTCGGTGTAACCAGACGATAGGCGGGCTTGGGGATGGTCGGAAATTTCCGGTAGGGTGAGGGAGGCGATCGCCTTTGGCACTTCTTTGGTGTGGGACGACGTGCGAGCTTTGCTGCTCAGTCGAGAAGCGGCGGCGGCTCCAGCGCGGGATGTGGTGCTGGCAGATGGTGCTACAACCTGCTCCACCATCGAGTTCCAGGCGCTGCAAAAGGGGCACTTGCCAAAATATTGAGGAGACTCTGCTCCACATTCGTTACAAACATATAGCGATCGCGGCTTGGCCATTTTTTTACAAATTGAAATGAATTGAAATCAAATAGATTAATGGAGATTTGTTTCGGTTACTCTCAACAAGCAAAAACATTAAGAAACTCTGAAATGTAGTTACAGCAGGAAATTCAGCGCTCTTATCCCGATTTAATGGGTTACTATCTTAATGATAAGGTGATGAAAATTATTAATATCGAGAAATTCAGTTTAGGGAGCGTTAAGTAAATTGGAGAACCACAAAGAAAAGATCTTAGTAGTAGATGACGAAGCTAGTATTCGCCGCATTCTCGAAACCCGTCTGTCTATGATTGGATACGATGTGGTAACGGCTGCTGACGGTGAAGAAGCCCTCGAAACATTTCGTCACTCTGACCCAGATTTAGTCGTTCTAGATGTGATGATGCCAAAGCTTGACGGCTATGGCGTTTGCCAAGAGCTGCGTAAAGAGTCAGATGTGCCTATCATCATGCTAACGGCTCTGGGAGATGTAGCCGATCGCATTACTGGCCTGGAACTGGGTGCGGACGACTACGTTGTGAAACCCTTTTCACCCAAAGAGCTGGAAGCGCGGATTCGTTCCGTCCTGCGGCGGGTTGAAAAAGTTGGCACATCGGGCATTCCCAGTTCCGGCGTTATTCACATCAATAACATTCGAATTGATACCAACAAACGCCAGGTGTATAAGGGTGATGAGCGCATTCGTTTGACCGGGATGGAATTTAGTTTGCTAGAACTGCTGGTGAGCCGTTCCGGTGAACCCTTCTCACGGTCTGAGATTTTACAGGAAGTGTGGGGCTATACCCCCGAACGCCACGTGGATACACGCGTTGTAGATGTTCACATCTCTCGCTTGCGGGCCAAATTAGAAGATGACCCCAGCAACCCAGAATTAATTTTGACCGCACGCGGCACCGGATACTCCTTCCAGCGCATCGTCACCCCTGGAGAAGAAGACTAGTCGAGCTAGAAACTGAGTCGCTAAGCGTTTAGTTCACCGTAAAAATGCGTAGGATGGGCACGCGATGTTTTGCCCATCTCCTACTCTGCTATCAATTGAGCAAAATTGGAGTAATACAAATTTTGGCAGAGATTAGGAGCGATCGCTCCTTTTCATGTAACGAGGTTGCAACGGTTATCACATCGGCTTTTGCACCGTTGATTTCAACCAAATTATCGCGATTTGCAACAAAATCTGCGGTCAGCAGAATCAACCTTCACCGTCATGAGTAGAATCCATCTGATAAAATTTTTGAGGTTTCTATAACTTTGATCAATGGGGTCAACTCAGGCACGAATCGCAGTTGATGCGATGGGTGGGGATTTCGCTCCCGCCGAAATAGTCGCTGGCGCATTGAGAGCACAGGAAGAGCTAGGGGTACAGGTTTTGCTGGTGGGCGATCCTCAGCAAATCGAAGCCTGCATGAAGCATCACAGTCCATCCATCCAGATGGAAATTGTGCCTGCGGAGGGCACGATCGAGATGCATGAAGAGCCTCTGGGCGCTCTGAGACGCAAACCAAAGGCGTCTATCAATGTCGCAATGGATATGGTGAAGCAGAACCGGGCAGATGCCGTGGTTTCCGCTGGTCACTCAGGAGCCGCAATGGCAGCCGCACTCCTGCGTTTGGGCCGTCTGCCGGGAATCGATCGCCCTGCAATTGGTACCGTTCTGCCCACGCTGGCCAGTAAACCCGTCCTGGTTTTGGACGTGGGTGCGAATGTGGACTGTCGTCCTAAGTTTCTGGAGCAGTTTGCCGTTATGGGTACGGTCTATTCCAAGTATGTATTGGAAATCGATAGTCCCAAGGTCGGCCTGCTGAATATTGGTGAAGAGCCTTCTAAGGGCAATGAATTAGCCCTGCGGACTCACCAATTGCTGCAAGAGAATGCTCAAATTAACTTTGCTGGCAATGCAGAAGGTCGGGATGTTCTTTCAGGTCATTTTGACGTGATCGTCTGCGATGGTTTTGTGGGGAATGTGTTGCTCAAGTTTGCAGAAGCGCTGGGCGAAGTATTGCTGCAAATTTTGCGCGAAGAATTGCCTCAAGGATGGCGTGGTAAGCTCGGTACTCTTCTGCTGAAGCCCAATTTGCGGCGGATCAAGCAGCGGATTGACCATGCCGAACATGGCGGCGGCTTGCTGCTGGGTGTGGATGGCATTTGCATCATCAGCCACGGCAGCTCGCAGGCACCGTCGATCTTTAATGCCATCCGGTTTGCCAAGGAGGCAGTAGATCACCGGGTTCTAGAGCGGATTCAATCTCAATATCAAAAAGTCCCTACGTCCGCGACCGATGGGCAGTCTTCTCTGTCACGGCAGGGTGAAACGACAGAGAGTGGTGAATAAATAGAATGTTGCATCAGCAGTTAGGATTTGGTGTTGCCATCACAGGCTGTGGCTCAGCCACACCAGCGATCGCCCTCGATAATGAGGGATTGAGTCGGGTGGTAGACACGTCAGACGAGTGGATTTCCTCCCGTACCGGGATTCGACAGCGATGGTTAGCCGAGCCGAGTGGCTCACTCAGGGCGATCGCCGCTACTGCCGCTCAGCGGGCGCTAGAGATGGCAGGGGTGGCTCCCTCGGAGGTTGACCTGATCATTCTGGCAACGTCAACGCCCGATGATTTGTTTGGGACAGCCAGCCAAATTCAGGGAGAGTTAGGGGCCACCAAAGCGGTTGCCTTTGATCTAACCGCTGCCTGTTCTGGCTTTGTGTTTGGCACCGTCACGGCAGCTCAGTTCATTCGAACGGGGGCCTACCAAACGGTGCTGCTAATCGGGGCAGATATACTGTCTCGCTGGGTGGACTGGAGCGATCGCCGCACCTGCGTTCTATTTGGAGATGGAGCCGGGGCGATGGTGATACAGGCGAATGAGAGCGATCGCCTGTTGGGATTTGAGTTGCGCAGTGATGGCACACAAAATTATCTGCTCAATCTGGCCTACAAAGCGGAATCCAAAGCACTCACCGATAGCGTTGCGGTTGGCCAGGGTACGTTCCAGCCGATTACGATGAACGGTCAGGAAGTCTATCGCTTTGCCGTCAAACGGGTTCCTGAAGTGATCGAAAAGGCTTTATTCCGGTCAAACCTGACGGTTGAGCAAATCGACTGGCTGCTGCTGCATCAGGCCAATCAGCGTATTTTAGATGCTGTAGCACAACGGCTGAAAATTCCGGTGGACAAGGTGTTGAGCAATATGGCGAGCTATGGCAACACGTCTGCGGCGTCTATTCCCCTCGCGTTGGATGAAGCGGTGCGGGCAGGCAAGATTAAACCCGGAGACGTGATTGCAAGTGCAGGATTCGGCGCAGGGCTAACCTGGGGGGCCGCCATTTTTCAGTGGGGACGTTAAACGGTATCGTTCCCATTGCGACGTAGACTAATAAATGGTTAGACATAATAAACCTCCTGAAGGGTGTGTGCCGCACCCCGAAGGGGTGCGGCACACACCC
>DATNPS010000472.1:0-19977 GCA_036703095.1 Crinalium sp.
GCCAAACCCGCAATGGGTGGCAGTGCATACTGAGAATTGCTGGGTTTTTGCGCGCCCGACGGGTGCGCAAAACCCACAATCGGGAGCAAAATGAGAATTACTGAAAGCCTGACCCCCCATTTGTTAAATTACATCTATACTGCTGCTCCTACTTTGATTTGCAAAAATTGCTGCATCAAAGTATTGGCCAGCGGTTTCACAGACGGTTCGTGGGCACGGGCATCTTCTAGCAACTGGGCCAGCGTGGTGTCTTGAATCTGGCTTTCTTCCAGTTCCTTTTCAATAATGGCGGCGCAATCCAGCAACAGCGCTTCCCCAATCTCCAGATGGAATTGCAGCGACCATACGTGAGTCTGATAGCGGAAGGCTTGATTGGGATACATGTCACTGCTGGCTAGGTGAACACAACCTTTGGGCAGGTCAAACGTATCTTGATGCGATTCAAATACTTGAAATCGCTGAGGGAAAGTGTGGAACAGGGGGTCTTGCTGTCCGGCTTCGGTGAGCGAAATGTGACGCCAACCCGCTTCTCGTCCTTGTGTTCCCCGGTACACATTAGCTCCCAAAACTTTCGCCAGAATTTGCGAACCGAGACAAATTCCTAAAGTAGGAATTGTATTGGCGATCGCTTTTTCAACTAATTCAAATTCGTATCGTAAATAGGGATACAAATCATCTTCATAGGCGCTGATTGGCCCGCCTAAAATGACCAGGTGGGAATAATCTGTGATTGGCTCAGATAGCACTTCTCCTTCGGCCGGGTCGAGATATCTAATCAAAGTTTTATCAGGTTGAAGTGTGCTGCCCAATAATCCTAAGTTAGAACATGTTTCATGGCGAATGACGAGGACTCGATTCTTCTCAAGCACCATCTGACTCCTAATAGAGAACTATTAAAGAATTACAATCTAAATGTTTATAAATTTTGTATCCGCTACACCTGCTACATAATTCGACACTCATTTTTTTATCGCTCAAAATCCATTTTTTCGTAGCCTGAATAACAGTTTTTCTTGATATAACAACCGACGATTCTTCATAGAAAAATCGTTAATTGTGCATATGCCAAACCAGCAGACTCGGCTAACGGAAGAGCAGGTTGCCAGCTTTCACGAAGATGGATTTTTAATTATTGAAGACTTACTGAATGAGGAATTAGTCCAGCGGTTAGTAGACCGAATTGAACCCCTCTTTTCAGGTGAATTTGAAACGGGGGTCTTCCCGGATGAGTGGCATTGGAATCCCTATCTGGGATTGCCGCAATCCTCAGGACAGATGACGGGCGTTTGGAAGTGCGATCGCACCCTTGCTAGCGTGGTGCTTTCAGCAGAGATTGGCAAAATTTCGGCGGAGTTAGGCGGCTGGTCGGGATCTCGGCTGTTAGGGGATAGCCTGTGGCGCAAACCCTATGGGGCGAAGGAAACCACGCTACATCAGGATTCTATGTATTCCTTCTATCACACGCCGCAGGATATTGTGATCGGCTGGATTGCGCTCAGCGACGCGATTCACGGGGCAGGCACGATCGAATATGTGCGGGGATCGCACAAGTGGGCCTTGTCGGATACGGTGGGCGAATTCCATAACATTGACAAAAGCTATCGTTGGGAGATGGATCAGGCGGCCAAGCGCGCCGGGATTGATGAACCCGACGTCTTGCAATTAGAACTAAAGCCCGGTAGCTGTGCTTTCCATCACGGCCATATGTGGCACGGTTCCGGCAAAAATATGCGTCCCGACAAGCTGCGCCGCAGTCTGGTGATTGCTAATATTCCGGCTGAGTCACAGTTTAAGCCAACTGGAACCTACGTTCCCGGAGGCTATATTGCAGGTCGCTATAAGCGCTATGGCGACGACACGATGGATGAAACTTTCTTCCCAATTACCTGGCGAACCGATGGGTATCACACCCCGTTCATTGATGAATACTGCGGAGACGCCCTCATCCCCAGCAAATCGTTAGTCAGTGTGGCTTAGGATTGTGAATTTATAAAACCCGAAATTTAATTTTGGAAAGTGCGGCTGAGCCACGCTTTCCAAAATTAAGGATTTGGTTTTAATTCATCCATGATTCTTAGCCGCAACACCGCCATCCTGGCGGTTTCTGATAACCGCCAGGATGGCGGTGTTACATCTATGGAGGAATTGCTCGAATGACCTATGAGCCAGTCCAGTTTAGTGATGGACAACTTGCTCAATTTCGCGATCAGGGATTTCTGATCCTGGAAAAATTTATCAGTTCAGACCTGGTCGATCGCATTGTTGAGCGGCTTGATCCTCTTTTTGCCACTCGATTTGAAACGGGAATTTATCCCGACGAGTGGCACGGTCGTCCCGGCTTGAGTGCCCCCAATGCAACGCGACAAATGTGCGGCATGTGGCGATGCGATCGCACCGTTGCTAGTTTCACCCTATCCGCAGAAATCGCCCGTCTCAATGCCACGCTAATGGGTTGGGCTGGAGGCCGATTGGCGAACGATAGCTGCTGGATCAAACCGCCTGACGCGCCGGAGGTGCTGTTTCACCGAAATAATACGTTTGTGGGGGCGATCGCTCCTTCGTCTATCACCACCTGCTGGATCGCCTTAAGCGATGCCACAGCAGAAGCAGGCACCTTAGAATATGTCCCCGGTTCTCATAAATGGGCTTGCTCCGATCAGGTGAAATTCCTGCACGCTCCCAAAGAGGACTATCGGCAGCCGCTCTGGCAAGCAGCGGCAGAAGCGGGTGTTGAAACGCCTGAAATCTGCTATGCCGAAATTCCTCCCGGTGGCTGTATCTTCCTGGATGGCAACCTCTGGCATGGATCTGGGCGCAATACCACCTCTGATAAAACTCGCCGCAGCATTGCCGTGAGCACCTTTCCCTCAACTGCTCGCTTTCAGCCCTTGGGCGTGGGATACGGCTACATCTACAGCCGCTACCGCAGCATGGGCAGCACAGATATGGACGAGAGCTTTTTCCCAATTCTGTGGACGCAGGAAGGCTATCGTACTCCACTGGCGATCGACTATTGCGAAGATGCCCTACCCGTTTCACCCGCAGCCGTCAGCGTCTAAAAAGCAGTTGCCCCCACCCCCAACCGTCCCCCCAGTAGAGACGTGCTACCAGCACGTCTCCCCCATATATTCATCCCAAACAGTAGGGTAAACAGAGTAGCCATTGATTTAGGCAGACCGCCGAGACAACAGTGTTACAGGATGCTGTCAGACATAATGGCACCTGTAAAATCTGCTAATGATGTATTGGCGTAGCTAAAGTTCGCGTCCCGTAAATCAGCCTCCCGCAAATCGGCCTTACTCAGATTTGCGCCAGTCAAATTCGCGTTACTCAACGTAGCCGTCCTAAAAATCGCCCGCCTCAAATTCGCGCCATCCAACCGGGCACGACTCAGATTGGCTCCCGCTAAATTGGTATCGCCCAGATTAGCCCAGCGCAGATCCGTTCCCGTTAAATTCGCATTGCTAAAATCAGCAGCCAGAACATGAGCACTGGTGAGATGTGCCATGCTCAAGTTGGCACTTTGAGCCTCTGTTTTGTAGAGATAAGCGCCGATCATCTCCGCTTCATACAGATTGGCTCCACTGAGGTTAGCCTGACTCAGATTCGCCATTCGCAAATCGGCATAGCTTAAGCTGGCCCGCTCCAGTTTGGCCTCTTTCAGGTCAGCCCCTCGCAAATCTGTATAGCCCAAACTCGTGCCTCGCAGATTGGCCGCACTCAAATCAACCTCACACAGGTTTGCATTCCGTAAATCTGCGCCAATCAAATTGCTCGCGCGCAAGGTTGCCCCGCGCAGGGTTGCGCTTGTCAACGTAGCCAGTGTTAGCTCTGCTTCTATAAAACTGGCATTGACGAGATTCGCTTGATCAAACGCCGCATTGCTGAGGTCAGCATAGTCGAAACAAGCGATCGCCAGATCGGCACCACTAAAATTAACCCCTCGCAGATTCGCACGGCTCAGATCAATGCCCTGTAAACTGATCCCACTTAAATCGGCTTCACTTAGATCGATTTCAACCTCTGGATTGTCTGTTCGCCATGCTAACCATCGTTCAGCACCCTGCTTCAGGCGAGCAAGATGCTCTAAGTTCGCCATTCCCTACTCCTTCCGTCTATCCGCAGGGTCAATAATTCGTCCACCTGCACTTTCCATCGCCGCCAGAGCAGCCTGCGAACCTGCCATAATATCTCGCTCTTCACCACCCAGATAAAGCCGTCCAAAACTGCCGACAGACGAAATCTGAAGAATATTAATCAGGGCTGCTTTTTCGGCTTCGTTAGCGGCGAGTGAGGCGTAGGCAGCAGGTTCGACTTCCAGGACGTAAAGCGTTTGTCCGGCCAGAATCATCTGGCCTCGACGGTTGCGGTTGATTAGCTGAGTGTGGTGGGGATCAATGTTACGGATAATTTGGCTCGAAATCACTCTAGGTTTCATGCAATCACGTTCGCTGACGCCCAAAGCATCCAAAATCGCGCGTCCTGCCGCCTGAGTTTCACCCTGCTTATTGGAATGAACTTCGAGCAAGCCATACAGCCGCTCAATAAATAGGACACCCGGACGGACGACCGCCGCTTTGAGCGCAATATCCATCAGACGGTTGATTTCGATACCGGGTGAAATTTCTATCCAAAGGGAGGCATCTCCGGGCAGTGGCAAGAAGCCAAGTGCCACGGTTCCCATGTACGCAGCGTGCTGGGGCTGCAATCGGTCAATGTAAACGTAACTGCGAAGATCGATACCCAAGGTGCAAAGCCAATGCTAAAAAAGCAAGCCTAGTATAGCGTTTCGAGTCCTTCTTTGAAGGTCGTTTTTAATGGGACTCAGCAATTCTCAGCATGCCAATCGGTTTCAAAACGAGAATTGCTGGATTGTGATTTTGCTTATTTCTCTCTTTGGAGTCAAGCATCCCTGCTGATGAGTTGATAGCGTGAAGTAAGAGCGTCGGTTCTAACCGCGATCGCCCCTCTCCCTGTTAAATTATTCCATGCTTTTTTCGCGGACGGAATTAATGTCTGCATACTCAGGGAAATAAACCATACCTTTCCGGTTGGCAATCTGTTCACCTAATCTGTGAGGATATATGGAAAACTTAGCGTTTATCTACTGTCATGTAGGTTACGAAGATCCTGCTCCAGAACCACAGTTGCGATCGCCCCAGGAGTTGGGCTTAGCCACATCAAGTGCCGCGATCGCTGGGTTAACGGGATCGGCGATCGCCCTTAGCATACTGGCTCCTGCTCCCAATGCCTATGCCGAAGTGAGGGCTGGAGATAGCTGCCCGGCGGTGACAGCCGTACAGACGGCCCTGCAAAACAGAGGCTATTCTGTGGGAGAAATTGATGGGGTGTATGGCAACAATACCGTTTATGCGGTTACCCAGTTTCAGCGAGATAATGCGATCGCTCCTGCATCGGGGGTAGTGGGTGCGACCACGGCTCAGTTTTTGGGATTGAGTGGTGCATCCTACACCAATGGCGTGAGATGTGAAGGCAGCAATACTACGGCCAGCGGCGGTACAACAGGTACTGGCGGCACGAGCAGCACCAGAAGTTTGACGATCGCTACTAATGGCAACTATCTGAATGCTCGCACGGGGCCTGGAGCAAACTATCCGGTCGGGGCGACGTATAGTGACGGCACCGTCCTCAACACGACGGGTGAGCTTCAGAATGGCTGGTATAAGCTCAGCAATGGATTTTGGGTATCGAGCGACTGGGTGACACTGTCTGGCAGCCCAGTTAGCACGACTGGAAATACTGGAAGTACGGCTGGCAGCGCGACTACCAGCAGCACCAGCAACCGAGCGGGCAGCATTACAGTAAACACGAATGGCAACTATTTAAATGCTCGCACGGGGCCAGGAGCGAATTATGCCGTCGGAGCATCGTATAGCGATGGCACCGTTCTCAACATCACGGGTGTGGTGCAGAACGGCTGGTATAAGCTGGATAACGGCCTGTGGGTATCGGGCGAGTGGGTAGCAACGAGATAAGCCATCGCACCGTTCACCAAATGAGAATTCAAAAGCCTGATTTGGCGTGCGCAACCTGCACGCCAAATTAGGCTTTTAGGGGAGTTGCGCGAAACGTCCCTACTGTAGGCGCAATAGCGTAGCTATGTGGTTAGAACGGGGTGCAGGGGTGGAACCCCTGGCTGGGGGCGAAGCCCCCATATTCTCTTGGTTTTCGATGTTCTAACGACGTGGACAGCTACAAAATGGTTTTACACCTCGTAAATACGCGCCTCTAGGGCGTCTGGATAGTCATCGCAGTAGCGTTCAAATTCAGTTTCGGCATGTTTTGCCTGTTGGTGCGATCGCTCGGCTTGCAGTTCTTCAACAATATCCCAGGCCACAGCGCATTCTGCCGACGTACCACCATTAGCGCAGAGGGCACGAGCTTCTGCGATCGCCTCTTGAATTGCCTGTTCGAGAGAGCTACCTCTTTCTAATGTTTTAGCCATGATAAATCTAATCCTATCTGTATGAAGGGGGTTGATGGATGGCTTTAATCTGTTGCGTTCAGAGCTTATAGATCCACTGTAGATCGACTTTGCAAAAATGCCAGTCGGAAGAACCGAATATGACAATTCTGAAAATTGCTTAAATCCGCTGCCTAGAGGTCATTTTAGGCAACATGAGCATTAAACTCCTAACAATCTTTAACAAAAAATTTATATCGCTAGAAAGATGAACAACTGAAGCAAGAAATGTAATGCTCTGACTAGATATGTCCTGACGTATAGCCGTAGCCACTAGTATTAGGACGGGGAGCAGGGGGAAACCCCTAGCTGGGGGCGAAGCCCCTACTCCCCTTTGTTTTTTCGATGTCCTAACGGATGTGGCGACAGCTATAACAACGGCAGTCATTGTCCTAAGAATCACGAATTTAATAAAACCCGAAATTGAATTTTTGAAAGCGCTATTCAGCCGCGCTTTCAAAAATTAAAACTGTGGTTTTAATTCGTTCATGATCCTAAACCAATGTTGAGATGGAGCTTGTGTGACAATGCCACATGTATTGCTGGTAGATGATGAAGCACCCTTGCGGGACAGCCTAACCTATACCCTGCAAAAAGAAGGCTATCAAGTATCTACAGCGGCTGATGGGTTAACAGCGATTAAACAGTTTCATAAGCAAGTTCCGGACATTATCCTCCTCGATATCATGCTGCCAGAGGTAGATGGAATGGAGGTTTGCTGGCGGATTCGCGCCTTTTCGGATATTCCGATTGTGATGCTCACGGCAAAGGATCAGGATATTGATAAATCCTGGGGTCTGGAAGCGGGAGCCGATGATTACATCACGAAACCCTTTAATACTCGCGATTTGTTAAACCGCATTAAAGCTGCTCTGGATCGTCATGGTGTTAACTGATCGCCGCCAGCAAGACGCTCAATCTACTCCTGCGTTTAAAGTTTTTAATTGGGTCAAATGGAATTCGTTTCATAGCAAGCTGTTAGTGACGTATCTGTTGCTTACGGCATTTGGCACGCTGCTGATGGCGGGCTATATTTTGTGGGCCTTCCAAAGTTATTTCATTCGAACGCGTCAGGCTGACTTAAATGATTGGACTGCTGCCCTTAGCGAAAGCATTGCTGATGCCCTGGAAGAGGGAGATCTGAACCAGGTTAACGTTATCGCTCAACGGTTTGGAGCGGCTGAAACGGTCAAACTGCGTGTCTTTGCGACGAACGGAACCTTGATTGCCAGTTCTGATCCGGGCGATCGCCAAATCAAAAATTGGCTACAGTTTCCGGGAATGAAGGAAGCCTTTAACCAGCAAATTAGCCAGGGAATCGCGAAAGGAATTTTATCGCGAGACGATCGCCTGTATATCACTCGCCCCATTTTTAGAAACGGGCAGTTTTTGGGTGTCGTGCGCATGTCGATCACCCTGCAACAGTTTCAAAATCAGTTTACAAAGCTGGTCTGGGCTGTATTTGGAGCATTGATATTAACGGTTTTACTGTGTGCTGTGATTAGCGATCGCCTCGCTCGCAGTTTAGCGAAGCCGATTCAAATTATGTGTAACTTTGCAACGCAGTTGGGGAGCGGTCAGTTTGGCGATAAGCTACACATTCGGCAAAGTAATGAATTAGATCAATTAGCGACTGAACTCAATCGAATGAGTGAGCGATTAGCACTTTTGGATCAAGAACGCAGAGCATTTTTAGCGAACGTTTCGCACGAATTACGCACTCCTATCAGCAATGTTCAAGTCACGGTAGAAGCGTTGCGGAGTGGAGCCGATGAAGAACTGGAACTGCGCGATCGCTTCTTTCAAACGATTGAGGATGAAATTAGTCGATTAGCGCAACTAATTCACGATCTGCTTGATCTAGGCAGATTAGAAGCGGGCGTTACTCATCTGGAAAAACAGCGAACGGCGTTGCCGAAGTTAATCGATCGCGCTGTGCGAGCGGTTGAACCTCGCATGAAAGCCGATAGTATTTCGGTTGAGTTAGATGTTGATCCGGTAAAGCTTCAGGGCGATCCAGAAAGACTGCTACAGGCGTTTCTGAATATTTTGGATAACGCGATCAAACATTCTTCGCCCCATTCTAAAATTTTTGTGTCGGGACATCGATTGGGCAGACAGGTTGTGATTACGTTTCGCGATCAGGGAGCTGGCATCAGCGAAACCGTTTTGCCGCGAATTTTTGAACAGTTCTACACGGCTGATCCCTCGCGCAAAGGTCGCGGTGCTGGATTAGGGTTGGCCATCACCCAACGCATTGTAGAAGCTCACGGTGGCTCTATCACCGTTGCCAGCACGGTTGGCAAGGGCACAACGTTCACGATTTGTCTGCCTGTGATGGGAAGCGATCGCCCAAACAGTTAGATGAACGGGGTGCAGGAGTGGAACCCCTGACTGGGGGCTGCGCCCCTATAACCGTCTCGACGGCTACTATAGCGCCATTTCAGCCGCGCGGCTGAAATGGCGCAAAAAACGTAGTTAGGTCAACCATCTGGGGGACGTTGCAGATTGGCGATTAGTTCTTTGCATTCGCCACTGACTTCTCGACCGACCAGTTCTGCCACGACACCCACTAATTCCGTCAGATCAACAGGTTTGGAGATATGGCTTTGAAAGCCAGCCGATAGCGCTTTGATTTGATCATCTAGGCGCGAATGAGCCGTGAGTGCGATCGCCGGAATAGGATGCTCCTGCTGTTGATCCAGCGCCCGCACAGCTCGGATCAGGTGATAGCCATCGTGACCGGGGAGGCCGATATCGCTGATCAAAATATTAGGCCGATTCGTTTTGAGATATTGAATCGCTTCGTGGGCTGAGCTAACGGCAACCACATCCGCCCCAGCCTGGTTTAACGCCATGCGAATCAGATCCCGACCGTCCATATTGTCTTCCACCACCAGAATGCGCACCTGATCTAATGTCGCCAGTTTGCACGACGAGGGCGGATGGGCAGACAAAATGCGATCGCCGTCTACAGGATTTGAATTCACAGCCGTTTGCGGCAGCAGGATGGTAAAGGTTGCGCCCTTCTCTTCGCCTTCACTTTCAGCCCGAATTTCGCCACCGTGCAATTCGACCAGATGTTGGGCGATCGCCAATCCCAACCCCAGTCCACCAAACGGACGGGTGATCGTGCTATCTGCCTGTCGGAACCGATCAAAGACATGCGGCAGAAAATCAGGATGAATGCCAATGCCTGTATCTGTAACTTGAAATTGCACAAATGACGAGGAAGGCTGCAATCGTACTTCAATCAAACCATTGTCTGGCGTAAATTTAGCGGCATTCGACAACAGGTTGAGCAACACCTGCCGCAACCGATCGGGATCACCTGGAATCTGAGGTGTATTGGGATCAATTTCTGTTGCGATTTGAATAGATTTTGCTTCTGCTGAAGGTCGAATGGCTTCCAAAACGGTGTTGATTAAAGCTGGCAAATTGACGGATTGAATGGCCAGCTTGAGCTTTCCTTGAATGATCTGCGAGATGTCTAAAATATCTTCAATTAATCGAGCCTGCGCTCTGGCATTTCGCTCAATGGTTTCTAACGCTCGCACCGTTGTCTCTTCATCCGTTTTGCGGCTCAGGAGCAGGCGCGACCATCCCAATACTGAATTCAGTGGGGTACGCAATTCGTGCGAGACGATCGCCAGAAACTCATCCTTCATTCGGTTTGCAGTTTCGGCCTGCTGGCGGGCAGCCTGCTCTCGAATAAACTGCTCGCGAACCGCCTCCGCCTGTTTCCGTTCTGTAATGTCTTCGATCGTGCCCACATGTCCGACCAGTTTTCCTTCATCCGAAAACATGGGGGACACTCGCACGCTCGTCCAGCGAACTTTTTGATCCTTGCCGCAAAAGCGAAACTCATCCGAAAATTCGTGTCGTTCACCTGCGACCATGTAGGCCAGCCAGGTATTCACCGCCCGTTCGCGGTCTTCGGGATGCAAAAAATTGATCCAACCGTCGCCCAAACTTTGTTCAAAGGTAAACCCGCAGATCTGCTGACAGTGAGGATTGGTGTAGGTGCAGCCGCGATCGCGATCGGCCAAAAAAATGCCGACGGGTGAGCAGGCACTCAAACAGCGAAAGCGCTCTTCACTCTGCCGGAGTTCTGAGTTAATCGCAACCAACTGCGCGGCTTTTTGTCGCACCTGCTGTGTTTTCACAAACAAATCCACAAACACGGTGACTTTGGAAGTCAAAACCACCGGGTCAATCGGCTTCAGCAGATAATCCACTGCGCCCAAAGCGTAACCTTTGAACTTCAGTGAATCGCTAGCATCAAATGCGGTTAGAAAAATGATGGGTGTGTGGCGGGAGCGATCGCGCTGACGGATCAGGGTTGCCGTTTCAAACCCGTCCATTCCCGGCATCTGCACATCCAGCAGAATGACCGCAAAATCTTGATTTAACAAACAGCGGAGCGCCTCTTCCCCCGAATGCGCCTTGACCAAATTTTGCTCAAGTCCTTCCAAAATCGTTTCTAAAACGACCAGATTTTCAGGATTATCGTCCACGAGCAGGACGTTGATTTTGGGATCGGACTGCATTTGGGTGTTGGGTGTTAAGTGTTGGGCGCTGGATGTTGGGGGGTTAGAGGAGATAGGGGATGGTAAGGGGGATGGGGAGGGTGGGGGAGGTCGGGAAGGTGGGGAGAATCCTAACACCTAGCACCTAACACCCCTGTTTCACTGGATGAGCAGAGGTGAACCAGAAAAGGGGCTATGTCCCGTAGGGGGAGGACGTTGGCGGTGGAGACAGAGGCGATCGCGGCGTTGGGCATCAGGCAATTTTCGGCAGTGTTGGGATCTTGGACGATGGGAAAGCCTCCGTGTTTTTGAATTTTGGCTAATCCGCGTGCGCCATCGCTGCTGGCTCCAGTCAGGATGACGCCTATCACCCGCTTGCCATAAGCATCGGCGGCAGTTTCAAACAAAACATCAATCGAAGGTCGCGCATATGCGACTGGAGCTTCAGTCGATAGCGCGAAGGAACCTTTTTCGACCAAGACATGATAATCCGCTGGCGCAAGATAAATGTGTCCAGTTTCGATCGGTTGCTTGTCTTCTACTTCAAGAACGGGTAGGGCGCTATGACGCTGCAAAAAGGCGAGCAGGGAGCCGTTGGAATAGGGATGGCGATGTTGGGCGATCGCCATAGCGACAGGTAAATAATTGGGCAGTGCTGGAAGAATAAGTTCCAGTGCCCGCAATCCCCCCAAGGACGAGCCAATCACAACAAGCTCAAACGACATCAGAGCGTTCTCCAATACAGCCGTTCATCCTGGTCTAACTCTTTGTAGCAGTGCTCATAGGGCGTTGTTTTCAACATTTCATGACGTCCTAACCCCAGTACTCCAAACATTTGAAGACTCTCATACAGCAGCTTATGCACCCGTTCCTGCAACAGCTTGTTGAAGTAGATCAACACATTCCGACACAGAATGACATTAAATTCATTAAATGATGCATCTGTTACCAGGTTGTGTGCCGAGAAGACAATATTTTCTTTCAAAAAAGAACGAAAAATCGCCCCATTGTAAGCTGCTGTATAATATTCCGAAAATGACTTTTTGCCACCTGCCTGAAGATAGAGTTGCGTATAATCGCGCATAGAGTCGAGTGAAAAAATCCCGGCTCTCGCTTTGCGTAATACGCTCTCATTCATGTCAGTCGCATAAATCCGGCAGCGATCGTATAATCCTTCTTCAGACAATAAAATCGCCATTGAATACACTTCCTCTCCAGTAGAGCATCCGGCGTGCCAGATGCGAATAAAGGGATAGGTTTTCAGTAGCGGAATGGCTTTTTCTCGGAAGGCAACATAAAACCCAGGATCGCGAAACATTGCCGTGACATTGACCGAAAGCCCCAACAAAAAGCGTTCCATACACTCCGGATCGTGCAACACCTTTTCCTGAAGCGCAGAAATGCTCTCCAGTTTTTCGGCATGAACCGCGTTCCAGATTCGACGCTTTAACGACGCCATAGCATAATCTCGAAAATCAAATCCGTAATAGCGATACACCCCCTCTAGCAGTAAGTAGATTTCGATCTCTTCAAGCTCATTCAGGTCGTCGGGGGGCATTTGGGTGTTGGGTATTAGAGAGGAGAGGGGGTGGGGGGGGCTGAGGTATAGGGTGTGTGGTTAAAGGCAAGAACGGGGGGAATGGGGGAAGGATGGCGTGATGAAGATTAAGTCTTCCCTACCTTCCCCATCCTCCCTATCTCCCCCATTTCTCCCCCAACACCTAGCACCCAACACCCAACACCCTAACGGTACAGCCAGACACGCAGCAGGGAGAGCAACTGCTCCGTATCGACGGGTTTGGTGATGTAGTCGGACGCACCTGCGTCAATGCATTTTTCGCGATCGCCCTTCATGGCTTTAGCCGTTAGAGCAATCATGGGGATCGAGGCAAATTCGCTGATTTGGCGGATGGTTCGCATGGTTTCGTAGCCATCCATCTCTGGCATCATGACGTCCATCAGCACCACATCGACCGTGGGGTTGTTTTGCAACACGGTGATGCCATCCCGCCCGTTTTCGGCGTGGAGCACCTGCATTTGATAGCGCTCCAGCAATCCAGTGAGGGCAAAGATATTGCGAACATCATCATCCACGACCAGCACTTTTTTGTTGGCCAGGATGGGATCATGCTGCCGCAGTTGCTCTAGCATCAACCGTTTGGGAGCAGGCAGATTGGCCTGTACCCGGTGCAGGAAAAGAGCCGTTTCGTCCAGCAGGCGTTCGGGCGATCGCACTCCTTTCACGATAATGGTGTCGGAGACGCGCCGCAGTTCGGTTTCCTCCTGAGGCGTTAGCTCTTTTCCGGTGTAAATCACGATGGGCAGATAAGGCAGGTGAAGCTCTTGCTTGATCCGGTCGATTAGCTCAAATCCGGTCATGTCAGGCAAACCCAGGTCGAGCACGACGCAGTCAAACTGTCCGCTGCGGAGGGCTTCTAGCGCTTCGGCTCCACTGCTAACGGGGGTACTGGAAACATCGCTGTTGCCAATTAGCTCAACGATGCTGTTGCGCTGGAGGTCGTCGTCTTCCACAATCAGCAGGTTTTTCACAGGACGCTCTACAAATCCCTTGATGTGGCCGAGCGCTTCCGACAGGGCTTCACTGCTAACGGGTTTTTGCAGATAGGCGATCGCCCCCTGCTGTAAGCTGCGCTGCTGCCCTTCTTCGACGGACATGATGTGAACGGGGATATGGCGAATGTCCGGATCATGCTTGAGCTGATCGAGTACACGCCAACCGTCCATAATCGGCAGTCGAATATCGAGCATGATGGCATTGGGTTTGTATTCCCGTGCCATTGCTAGACCGACATCCCCACGCGTCGCGACCAATCCTTTGAACTTCTGCTCGCGTGCTCTTTCTAGCAAGATTCGGGCAAAGTTGATGTCATCTTCGATGATCAGAAGTGAGCGATCGCCCTCTTCTAGAGAATCGCGATCGTCATCTACATCCCGTTCCATTAGCAGAGCGCTATGAGACAGCGCGGATTCTGCAAGCGCATAGGAGTTACCAGGCAGGGCCTCTAATGGAGAGCGACTGAGTTCGCTGACGCGACGGGTCATAAACTCGCGATTGCTATCCCGATTGATAACCCCAGTCTCGCGGTTACCGAGATGTTGGGGCAGATACAGCGTAAAGGTGCTGCCCTGACCCAGCTCACTCACAAGCCGGATTTCACCGCCCAGCAGGCGAGCGATCTCACGGCTAATCGACAGTCCCAGTCCCGTACCGCCATACTTGCGGCTCGTCGTTCCGTCTGCCTGCTGGAAGGCTTCAAAGATGATCTGTTGCTTTTCAGGCGAGATGCCAATTCCGGTATCTCGCACTGCAAAGCTGATCACCATATCGGCAGCGTTCAGGCTTTCCAGTTCAGAACTCCAGCCCTGTGTAGCCACGCCTACTTCCAGCGCGACTTCTCCTTCCTCCGTGAACTTGAACGCGTTAGCGAGTAAGTTCTTCAACACCTGTTGCAGACGCTTCGAGTCAGTGTAAATGCCGCGTGGCAGCTTGTCATCAAAGCTGACATTGAAGGCCAGTTTTTTGTCTTGAGCGACCTGGCTAAACGTTCGCTCCATGTGATGCCGCAGGTCGGTAAAGGGCGTCTGGTCGATATTGACGGACATCGTGCCCGACTCAATCTTGGCCAGATCCAGGATGTCGTTGATCAAGCCGAGCAAGTCGTTTCCGGCGGAGTAAATGGTGCGAGCGTACTCAACCTGTTTTTGCGTCAGGTTGCTTTCTGTATTTTCAGAAAGCTGACGCGCCAGGATCAATAAGCTGTTCAGCGGGGTGCGCAACTCGTGCGACATGTTGGCCAGGAACTCGGACTTGTATTTAGACGTGAGTGCCAACTGTTCGGCTTTTTCTTCAAGCGATCGCCGCGCTTGTTCGATTTCCTGGTTTTTGCGTTCCACTTCACGGTTTTGCAGAGCCAGCAGTTCGGCTTTTTCTTCCAGCTCTTCGTTGGTCTGCTGAAGCTGTTCTTGCTGGTTCTTCAGCAGTTCTTCCGATGCCTTCAGGGATTGAGCTTGCTGCTCTAGCCGCTTGTTGGTTTCGGTCAACTCTTTCTGCTGCGTTTGCAGTTCTTCGGCGAGCGATTGCGACTGTTTGAGCAGTTCCTCCGTCCGCATACTAGCGGCGATCGTATTTAACACGATCGCGATACTTTCGGTGAGCTGATCAAAGAAAGTCAGGTGAATTTCGCTAAACCGCCGGAAGGAGGCTAGTTCGATCACCGCTGTCACCTGCCCCTCAAACAGCACGGGCAGCACGACGACGTTGATGGGCGTTGATTCGCCGAGACCCGAACTGATCTTGATGTAGTCGTGTGGCACTTCGGTGAGCAGAATTCGCTCTTTCTCCAGGGCACACTGACCGACCAGACCTTCACCCAACATAAAGCGATTCGCCAGATTCTTGCGTTCGCGATACGCGTAGGTGCTGAGCAGCTTCAGGTACGGCTGGTGCATCTCGCTGGATTCCATCAGGTAGAAGACGCCGTGCTGCGCTGTAACCAGTGGAGCCAGTTCCGACAGGATTAACTTCGATACCGTTTCCAGGTCGCGCTGCCCCTGCAACATGCGGGTAAACTTCGCCAGGTTGGTTTTGAGCCAGTCTTGCTCGGTGTTTTTCTGCGTCGTTTCGCGCAGGTTGGCAATCATCTGGTTGATGTTGTCCTTCAGAATCGCCACCTCACCCTCGGCAGCGACCGCAATCGATCGGGTCAGGTCACCCTTCGTCACGGCAGTTGCCACCTCGGCGATCGCTCGTACCTGAGTGGTTAAGTTAGCAGCCAGCTCGTTTACGTTGTCGGTCAGGTCGCGCCAGGTTCCAGACGCACCGGGCACCTTTGCCTGACCGCCCAGTTTTCCTTCAATCCCCACCTCACGGGCCACCGTGGTTACCTGATCGGCAAAGGTCGCCAGCGTGTCGATCATCTCGTTGATCGTGTCGGCCAGGGTTTCGATTTCGCCCTTGGCTTCCAGCATCAGCTTGCGCTTCAGGTCGCCGTTCGCCACCGCAGTCACCACTTTCGCGATGCCTCGCACCTGGGCGGTGAGGTTGCCTGCCATCGAGTTCACGGAGTCAGTTAAGTCTTTCCAGGTTCCGGCCACGCCTTTTACATCGGCCTGACCACCCAGAATTCCTTCCGTTCCCACTTCTCGCGCCACCCGCGTTACCTCAGAGGCAAAGGAGTTGAGCTGGTCCACCATCGTATTGATGGTGTCTTTTAGCTCCAAGATCTCACCTCGTACATCCACCGTAATCTTCTTGGAGAGGTCACCGTTGGCCACCGCCTTCGTCACTTCGGCAATGTTTCGCACCTGGGCCGTCAGGTTGCCCGCCATGGAGTTTACGTTGTCCGTCAAGTCTTTCCAAATTCCGGCGACGCCTCGCACGTAGGCTTGCACACCGAGTTTCCCTTCGGAACCCACCTCACGGGCTACCCGCGTTACCTCAGAGGCGAAGGCGCTGAGCTGATCCACCATCGTGTTGATCGTGTTTTTCAGTTCGAGAATTTCGCCTTTTACATCTACCGTAATCTTCTTGGAAAGGTCGCCATTCGCTACAGCGGTCGTCACTTCCGCAATGTTCCGTACCTGGGCCGTTAAGCTCCCGGCCATGAAGTTTACCGAGTCGGTCAGGTCTTTCCAGGTTCCGGCAACGCCGCGCACCTCCGCCTGTACTCCCAGTTTTCCTTCCGTTCCTACCTCTCGCGCCACCCGCGTTACCTCAGAGGCAAAGGAGTTGAGCTGATCCACCATCGTATTGACGGTGTTTTTCAGTTCGAGAATTTCGCCTTTGACGTCTACCGTAATCTTCTTAGAGAGGTCGCCATTCGCCACCGCAGTCGTCACTGCCGCAATGTTTCGCACCTGGGCCGTTAAGCTTCCGGCCATGAAGTTCACGGAGTCGGTCAAGTCCTTCCAGGTTCCGGCTACCCCGCGTACATCGGCCTGCACACCGAGCTTCCCTTCCGAACCTACCTCACGGGCCACCCTCGTTACCTCAGAGGCAAAGGCGCTAAGCTGATCCACCATCGTGTTGATCGTGTTTTTCAGCTCTAAAATCTCACCTTTCACCTGCACCGTAATTTTCTTGGACAAGTCACCGTTGGCGATCGCCGTTGCCACCTCTGCAATATTCCGCACCTGGGCCGTCAGGTTTCCGGCCATGGAGTTCACGTTGTCGGTCAGGTCTTTCCAGGTTCCGGCAACGCCCTGCACCTCCGCCTGTACCCCCAGTTTTCCTTCCGTTCCCACCTCGCGGGCCACCCGAGTCACCTCAGAGGCAAAGGAACTGAGCTGATCCACCATCGTGTTAATGGTGTTTTTCAGTTCGAGAATTTCGCCTTTGACGTCTACGGTAATTTTCTTGGAAAGGTCGCCGTTGGCCACTGCGGTCGTCACTTCGGCAATGTTCCGCACCTGGGCGGTCAGGTTGCCAGCCATCGAGTTTACGGAGTCGGTCAAGTCCTTCCAGGTTCCGGCTACGCCTCGCACCTCCGCCTGCACACCCAGTTTTCCTTCCGTTCCTACCTCTCGCGCTACCCGCGTTACCTCAGAGGCAAAGGAGTTGAGCTGGTCCACCATGATGTTGATGGTGTTTTTCAGTTCGAGAATTTCGCCTTTTACGTCTACTGTGATCTTCTTGGAAAGGTCGCCGTTCGCTACAGCAGTTGTCACTTCGGCAATGTTTCGCACCTGGTCGGTTAAGCTACCCGCCATGAAGTTCACGGAGTCGGTCAAGTCTTTCCAGGTTCCAGCTACGCCCCGCACCTCGGCCTGTCCCCCCAGCTTTCCTTCCGCCCCTACTTCACGGGCTACCCGCGTTACCTCAGAGGCAAAGGAGTTGAGCTGATCCACCATGATGTTGATGGTGTTTTTCAGTTCGAGAATTTCACCTTTTACGTTTACCGTAATTTTCTTGGAGAGGTCACCGTTGGCGATCGCCGTTGCCACTTCTGCAATGTTTCGCACCTGTCCGGTCAAGTTGCCCGCCATCAGGTTCACGGAGTCGGTCAGGTCTTTCCAGGTTCCGGCGACGCCTCGTACCTCGGCCTGTACCCCCAGTTTTCCTTCCGTTCCCACCTCTCGCGCTACCCGCGTTACCTCAGAGGCAAAGGAATTGAGCTGATCCACCATCGTATTGACGGTGTTTTTCAGTTCGAGAATTTCGCCTTTTACGTCTACCGTGATTTTCTTGGAAAGGTCGCCGTTCGCTACCGCCGTCGTTACTTCCGCGATGTTCCGCACTTGAGACGTTAAGCTGCCCGCCATGAAGTTTACGGAGTCAGTCAAGTCTTTCCAGGTTCCCGCAACCCCGCGCACCTGCGCCTGTCCACCCAGCTTTCCTTCAGCACCCACCTCTCGCGCTACCCGCGTTACCTCAGAGGCAAACGAGTTGAGCTGATCCACCATCGTATTGATGGTGTTCTTGAGGTACAGAATCTCGCCTTTGACATCTACCGTAATTTTCTTGGAAAGGTCGCCATTCGCTACAGCGGTCGTCACTTCGGCAATGTTCCGCACCTGGGCTGTCAGGTTGCCCGCCATCGAGTTCACGGAGTCAGTCAGGTCTTTCCAGGTTCCGGCGACGCCTTTTACTTCCGCCTGTACCCCCAGCTTTCCTTCCGTTCCCACCTCTCGCGCTACCCGCGTCACCTCAGAGGCGAAGGAGTTGAGCTGATCCACCATCACGTTGATCGTGTCTTTCAGCTCTAAAATTTCACCTTTTACATCTACCGTAATCTTTTTAGAAAGGTCGCCGTTCGCTACAGCGGTGGTCACTTCGGCGATATTCCGCACTTGGGCAGTCAGGTTGCCTGCCATCAGGTTCACAGAGTCAGTCAAGTCTTTCCAGGTTCCCGCCACTCCCGGCACCTGCGCCTGCACCCCCAGCTTTCCTTCCGTTCCCACCTCTCGCGCTACCCGCGTCACCTCAGAGGCAAAGGAGTTGAGCTGATCCACCATCGTGTTGACGATGCGCGCCGTTTGCAGGAACTCACCCTGGAGGGGACGCCCTTCAATTTCGGGGGCGATCGCCTGGGTCAAATCACCATTGGCCACCGCTCGAATCACCCGCGCCGTTTCTGCGGTCGGCTGTACCAGGTCTGTAATTAACGTGTTGACCGAATCCACACAGGCTCGCCAGGAACCGCGTGAACTGCCCCCCAACGACGCTCGCTCGTTGATCTTTCCTTCCTTACCGACAACGTTACTGATGCGTTCTAGCTCCGCCGCTAGCTGTTCATTGCGCTCAATAATATCGTTGAGGGTATCGGCAATCTTTCCGGCCATACCCGTCTGGTCGATCGGCATTCGGACGGCAAAGTTTCCTTTTTTGACCTCGGCTAACACACGCAGCAATTGCTTGAGATCAAACGTGTCGGTTTCGGTTGTGGAGGACGCAGTTGGCATAACTTGAACCTTAAGAGGATGAGCCTTTTTATCTCAGGCAATAAAAAACGCAGATAGCACCCGATTTAGAGTCACCGTCGCAAGACTGACAGCATTTTTGTTTAGACAAAAACAAAGTTGCTGTGCTGAGAATGGCCTCAGCTCAACAACATGAAGTTCGCGCCAGCTAAAACGCTATATCAATGGACAGAGAAAAATACAACCTGGGTTCGATGTAACAAAAAACGGATAGGTCTCAAAATATTATCCAGCGAGCATAGCTGTGTCTGCCTTCTATCTAAAGGAGGAAGCGATCGCTCAGCCCATCTATCAAAAGATAGATGGCAGCTTGACTTAAAGTGTGCATCAGTAATCTAATGGGCAATACTGGCTCCATTCGTGGTATTCCAGGACGCTTTTTCTAGATGCTTTACTCAGAGTCATAAATTAAATACAAAACCCGATTTTGGGGAGTGGGAAGTACGGCGTCGCCGTACTTCCCACTCCCCAAAATCGGGTTCTAAAAAATCCATGTTCCAACTATCTAGTAAAGAACTTATGAAC
>DATNPS010000473.1:0-1690 GCA_036703095.1 Crinalium sp.
GTGCGCGTCGCGCACGCAAAACCGGGCTTTGGGGTTCCCAAAAGCCCGTTCGTCGAATTCATGTCCTTTTAACTTGGTGCAGCTTCAAATAGAAACGGTATCGGTTCAGCTTTCCATCAGTCGCGCGATGATGGTTAGCAGTTGAATCGGTTCGATTGGTTTCGGAATATGCATTTGAAATCCAGCAGTTAATGCCTGGAGGCGATCGCCTTCTCTGGCATAAGCGGTTAATGCAGCGGCGGGAATTTTTCCACCTTGATCGGGGGGCAGCGATCGGATGCGACGGATGAGCGTAAACCCATCCTCATCCGGCATTCCGACATCACTTAGCAAGATATCGGGCTGTTGGGTTTGCAGTAAGTGCCACGCTTCAGCGGCAGAAGCCGCACTGAAAACTGTAGCACCATATTGTTCTAAAGCGACTTGCAAAAACTCGCGAGTATCCTTCTCGTCATCAACAATCAATACATTAATGTTAGATAACCCAATGGATGGGTCTGCGATCGTTTGACGATGTAAGCCAGGATAAGGCGTTGTATGGTCTTGCAGCGCAGCAGACAAGAGCGGCAATTGCACTGTGAAGGTTGCGCCCTGTCCTTCTCCAGCACTATCGGCGCGAATGATGCCGCCGTGTAATTCTACTAAATTGCGCACAATCGCCAGCCCTAATCCCAGTCCACCTTGAGTTCGAGTAGTTGTAGCATCGGCCTGGCGGAATCGATCAAACACATAGGGCAAAAAGTCGGGAGAAATGCCTTTGCCGGAATCTATAACCTGGATTTCAACATAATCCAGGTTCAGTTTGTCATTTGTGGGTTGTTTTGCATGTTCTGCAAACGACGAATTATGGCTGGTCAGGGATAACTGAATGTCAACCTGGCCTCCCGTTGGGGTGAATTTGATCGCATTGGACAGCAAATTCCAGACAATTTGCTGCAATCGTTCTGGATCACCGGAAACGAAACTGGTCTCCAGATCCGAATGAAAGGAGATAGTAATGGATTTAGTAGCGGCAGTGGGGCGGAGGGTATCGATCGCCGCCTGAACACAGGGAATTAGATCAGTAGGATGCAAATCGAGGCGAATCTTGCCGCGAATAATCCGGGAGATGTCGAGCAGATCTTCAATAAGCTGAGTTTGGGCCTGAGCATTTCGCTCAATCGATGCCAGGGCTTGTTCTTGCTTTTGTGGGTCAAAGGCTCGCGTGCGCAGCAGCCGTGACCAGCCCAGGATGGCATTCAGGGGCGATCGCAATTCGTGAGACACCACAGCCAAAAACTCATCTTTCATACGGCTGGCGCGTTCCAATTCCGTGCGCGCTGCCCGTTCACGCTCAAGGGCCTGTGCCCGTTCCTCAATCACTAATTTCTGGTCGTGAATGTCGGTAGACGAGCCAAACCATTTCACAACCTCGCCATTGGCTTGATAGAGCGGTAGCGCTTGAGAAAGGTGCCAGCGGTATTCCCCATCCTGGGCGCGACGCAGACGATGCTCGATGGTAAACATCTTCCCGGTGGCCACAGCTTTTTCAAACACGTCCCGCGTGCTCAGTAAGTCGTCGGGATGCATAACTTGATTCACTCCATTGCCGTGGGCCTGCTCTATCGTCAGTCCGGTGTAGTCATACCATCGCTGATTGCAATATTCGTGATGTCCATCTGGGCGAACGACCCAAAAGAGCTGCGGCATG
>DATNPS010000359.1:0-8092 GCA_036703095.1 Crinalium sp.
GTTTGGGAGAGTTGCGCAACGCGCAACTCTCCCAAACGTTGCAATAAACTCCAATAACTTGGCTTAGGCGTCGTGTCGCTGACACAGCCCGATCACATTCACATGATTCAATGTGGAAGATGCGCCACTGGCTGGGATTGGGTAATCTACAGTCAAGCTAGCTCAGCCAATTCAGGAATTGGACGTTTCTACCCGCCTGCTCGCTTCAACTACCGTATGCAACCACCTCTGACCGCTCCTATCATTGTGTCGGCATGGCAACGCCTGAGAAACAATGAGATTACCTGTGAACAGGCCCTGAAACTACTGGTCAATGAGCAAGGTATGGTGAATCTTTACCTGCTCGACCGGGACGTCAGCTATCGTTTTTTGCGCGAATTTCCTGACCCCAGAATTCTTCCGCCCGTTATTCCCCTGCTGCTGTGGCGCAATTGTTACTATCTGGCGAGTCCGGCAGCGGTATCGGCAGAGCAAATCCGTCAACTGAGCGATCGCACCTTTACCGAGATCAAGATCGTTCCCATTTCTGAAAAGGGATATCGCGCCTGGTTTCATACCCAGAACCTGGATCACTCTCGGATTAGCGCCAATCCCCTGGTCAATCCGCTAACGGGAGAAGTGGAGGCTGAGAACATTGGCGAAGTCACTGAGCTATATCTGTCGAAGGCGGCGGATCAGATTAGCCGCATTAAAACCATCATTTCGGGAGCGCTCCGCAACCGTGCCAGTGATATTCACCTGGAACCCACTCTAGAGGGACTGCGCGTTCGCTATCGAATTGACGGCATTTTGCGCGACATTACGACTCTGCCACCTGAAATCAGCCGTCGTTGCATTGTGGCGCTAAAGGTGATGTCGGACATGGATATTGCCGAAAGCCGTCGTCCTCAAGATGCTCGAATTGGCGAGCGCTATACGGCTGGGTCTGAAGGCGATTTGGGTTTGGACATGCGGGTGAGTACGCTGCCCTGCGTGGGTGGAGAAAAGGCGGTGATTCGGCTCTTGCCACGCGAAAATCCGTTTACCAGCATTGAGGAGTTGGGCTTTACGCCAAGAGCGTTAGCGATCTATCAACACTGGCTGCGCCAGCCGCAGGGCATGGTGATTTTTACGGGGCCAACGGGTTCCGGTAAAACCAGTACGCTTTATACCAGTTTGCAGGCGATCGCCACGGAGCACGTCAACGTGGTGACGGTTGAAGATCCGGTGGAATATATTCTGCCTCGCATTACCCAAACGCAGGTGCATGAACCTGCCGGAATGACATTTGCGGCTGGGTTGCGAGCTATTTTACGGCAAGACCCCGATATCATCATGGTGGGTGAGATTCGTGATGCCGAAACGGCTGAAACGGCTGTTCGTGCTGCCCTCACAGGACACCTGGTACTGACGACGCTCCATACGAACGACGCGCCGAGCGCGATTCCTCGCTTAAAGGATATTGGGCCTGATCCGGGTTTGGTCAGCGATGCGCTGTTGGGTATCGTTGCTCAGCGGTTGGTTCGCAAGATCTGTCCTCATTGCGCTGAACCCTATACGCCAACAGAGAAGGATCTGAAAGTGCTGCAACTTGATCCTAAACGGGTGTCTTCGCAAACCTGGAGACGCGGTAGAGGCTGTTCGAAGTGTTTTGAATCTGGCTATCTGGGCCGAGAAGCCATCATTGAACTCTTAAATGTCGATGATGCGATTCGGCATATTATCTATGACGGCTCTACGGCTCAGCTTCAGCGACATTTGCAGGAAGCGGAGTTTGATTCGTTTCGGGTGGCGGCGATCGCTAAGGTAACGAGTGGCATTACTACCGTAGATGAGGTGTTGCGGGTGTTGCCCTACAGTTCTTTGCATCGTAGACCGAGGCGGATTCATGCGGAACAAACGAATGGGACGCGATCGCAAGCGAACTCAAATGGCACACCTGCCAATTGAGGACGTGATTAAAACCGCCGCTCCCTACCCGTCTGCGATTGAAGGTTCCCCAGTCCGCTTTGGCGGGCTTTGTTCAGTAGCCGCGAATTCATTCGCTAGGGCAGCAAGTTTTGAGCACGGTTGCTGAGTGTCAGCTTTTCTGGGGGCTTGCCCCCAGCCCCCCATTGGGGAGCGAGCGGCGCTCCCCAAACCCCTTCCGCAAGAGGTTAATGGTCAGAATTACAAGGCGCTTCGCATTGCTTGCGTAAAGAGATGTGAATTCGATCGCCCTTCTTCACTACCACAGTTCACATTGCCCATGATGGCGCAGCAAATGGTCACACAGCACTAAAGCGACCATCGCCTCAACCATTGGGACGGCTCTGGGTAAGACGCAGGGATCGTGGCGACCTTTGGCGGCTAGTAACGTTTCTTCGCCATCTTTTGTGACGGTTCGCTGTTCTTTGCGAATGGTGGCGGTTGGCTTGAAGGCGACGCGCAAGACGATTTTTTCGCCGTTTGAAATGCCACCCTGGATACCGCCGGAACGATTTGTGACGGTGCGGACTTCGCCCTGGTCGTCGATGTAAAATTCGTCGTTGTGCTCGATACCTGTCAGGAGCGTTCCGGCAAAGCCAGAGCCAATCTCAAAACCTTTGCTGGCGGGGAGTGACATAACGCCTTTTGCCAGGTCAGCTTCTAGCTTATCGAAGACGGGCGAGCCTAATCCTTTGGGCAGGTGACGCGCTACGCACTCGACCACACCTCCAACCGAATCGCCTGCTCGGCCTGTTTGCTCAATTAGCTCAATCATGCGATCGGCGCATTCAGCGTCGGGACAGCGGACGATGTTACTTTCGACTTGCTCCATCGTCACCGCTTCCGGGTCAATCACGCCTTCCAGATCCTTAATACGCTTGACGTAGCCAATGATCTCAACGCCTGCGACTTGCTTGAGAATCTTTTTGGCGATCGCTCCGGCGGCCACGCGGCCAATGGTTTCTCGCGCTGAGGAACGGCCTCCGCCCTGCCAGTTGCGAATGCCGTACTTGGCGTCATAGGTGGCATCAGCGTGAGACGGACGGTACTTTTGCGCCATCTCGTCATAGTCTTGCGGGCGGGTATCTTTATTGCGAACCAGAATGGCGATCGGCGTCCCGAGGGTTTTTCCTTCAAAGGTGCCAGAGAGAATTTCGCAGGTATCTTCTTCTTTGCGGGGCGTCGTGATCTTGCTTTGACCGGGGCGGCGACGATCTAACTCAAACTGAATCTCTTCCGCCGAAATCTCTAGCCGAGGGGGGCATCCATCCACAATCACCCCGACTCCTCCCCCGTGGGATTCGCCAAAGGTGGTAATTCGAAACAAATGGCCAAACGTATTACCCATAATGCTCTCAACTAGAATCGCGGTCTGACTGTGGTTACTGCGAATATCTCTTTATTATTATCGGATGCGATCGCCCCCATCCGTTGCATAACGTGAATTCGATAGCGCCATTGCAGTCGCGCGACGCGCGGCTGCAATGGCGTAAGCAGGTGCCCCGCGCGTCATGCAGGGCACTTGCTTGCACATTCTTCGAATTCACGTTGCATAGCTACTTTTGCGTAGGAAATACAAGGAGCTAAAGCCCAGCATTGGAACCTTGATCCGCCCTATGGCAACCCCTCAACGCCTGCAATCATTCGCCTCCGCTCAATCGCATTCATCCTTTGACAAATCTGCCCTTTCCAGCGTTCAAACCGATCTTCAGCAACAGAGCAAACTCGCTCATCGTAGCTCCAGTAGAACGCAACGGGTTCGATCAACTGACCCCGGCAACACAACGGCAACGGCTCGAAATCTGGGTGTACTGAGTGGCAATCGCACATTCCGAGATTCATTGAGTAAGAGCGATCGCCGTGATTGCTACCGCTTTACGGTGTCTAATACGCAAACCCTCAGCGTTTCTCTGCGTCAGCTGCAATCCGATGCGGATCTGCAATTGCTGAATAGCCGGGGCAGCCTTGTAGCCAAATCCAGCAATATGGGCCGAAAACCCGAATCGCTGCAATACACACTGGAACCGGGCACCTATTACCTCAATGTCTCCCGCTATAGCGGCAACACCAATTACACGCTCAACACGCGATCGCGATCGTTTAGCCAACCGACCAGCAACCTTGCCGATGACGGGAATGGCATAGCCGACTGGACGGTAATGGTCTATGTCGCCAGCAGCAATTTAGAAAGCTTTGCCCTCCAGGATTTCCAGGAGATGGCGAACGTTGGCTCCAACTCCCATGTCAACATCGTCGTGCAGATGGATCGGACGACAGGCTATGACAGCACGCTAGACGATTGGACAGATACTCGTCGGGGATTAGTCACGGCAGGTGATGTTGCAGATACGACCTGGGGCACCAGCATTGGTGAAGCCAATATGGGCAACGCGAACACCCTGGCCGATTTTGTCAACTGGGGCATGGCAAACTACCAGGCCGACCATTATGCCGTTGTGGTCTGGGGACATGGCTCTGGCTTGAGCATCGCTCCCGATGACGTGACGGGCGATCTACTCAGTGCCAGCGACATTAGCGGCGCGTTAAGCCGCACCGCTCAGCCGATTGATTTGTTTGGGGCCGATGCATGTTTGATGGGCATGACCGAATTTGCCTATGAAATTCGCAATCAAGCCTCGGTCTTCGTCGGGTCTCAAGAGGTAGAACCAGGTAACAGTTGGGATTACACCGGATTCCTGACGGACTTGAGTATCGCTCCAACGATGACAGCCGCCGACCTGGGTACCTCGATCGTCAATCGCTACGGGCAATACTACAGCTCACCCAAGGGCAACTATCCCGATATCGAAGAAACGCTCTCTGCCATCAATCTCGCCGACCTCCGACCCGAATCAGCCAATAATCTCACCTCGGCGCTCGATCGCTTTGCAGATACGGTTCTCAACTGGTCTAGCAATGGCGATCGCCTCGAAATCGACTGGAATCGCGATCGCTACTCCAACCAGTTCAATCTTCAGGACGGCTTTTCTCAATCGCCTGACTATCTAGACGTTGGCAATCTGTTTTATGACCTTATGACCGATTGGAGTCTGTCATGGGATATCCGCTGGGCTGCACAAGACGTTTTGAATGCTTACAGCACGACGGTAATCGCCAATTACACCTCGCTTCCTGGCAGAACCACTGGGCTTTCCATCTACCTTTCCGATAAAGGCCAGTTGCCCAATTCAGATTACAACAGCAGCAATCTGAGCTTTGCGGCAGATACGCAGTGGGATGATTTCCTCTGGAGCGACCTCTGGTAGCAGGGGAGGTGAGGGCTTCGCCCCCACCAAGGGTTTCACCCCTGCACCCCGTCCTAAACCCAACAGCCATGCCGTGTCACTCAAAGACTGGGAACAGGCCCTTCCCTCCCAAAGGGCGTGGCATTCGGTCGGATCTTCCTTAACCGTGCCCTGAGAATAACTGCCGAATGCCGCGCCCCTACAAGCATCAACCAAGAACATTGCAGGTCTTCGTTTAAGCCATGACCATGCCGCCATCGACGTTGAGTACCTGACCTGTTACATAGCTCGCTGCTGGATCAGCCGCCAGGAAGCGCACCATTCCGGCCACTTCTTCGGGTTGGCCCAAACGATTCAGAGGAATGAACTTGATGATTTCCTCAGCGTTCACATTATGGGTCATGTCCGTCGCAATGAAGCCGGGAGCGACTGCATTCACCGTGATGCCTCGGCTGGCAAGTTCCTTGGCCGCCGATTTGGTAAAGCCGATGACGCCAGCCTTCGCCGCCGAGTAGTTGGTTTGTCCCGGATTGCCCATTAGACCGACTACGGAGGTGATATTCACAATGCGGCCAGATTTTTGTTTCAGCATGATTTTGCTGGCAGCTTTGGTGCAGAGAAACACGCCCGTCAGATTCAGGTCAATCACGGCCTGCCAGTCATCCGGCTTCATCCGCAGCAGCAGCGTATCGCGGGTAATTCCGGCATTATTCACCAGCACATCTACCCGGCCCCACTTGTCCATCACGGTGCTAAATAGGGCATCGACCTGATCGGCCTTAGAGACATCGGCTTGAATGGCGATCGCCTGCACTCCCAATCCTTCAATTTCGGCCACCGCTTCATCAGCGGCTTTACTAGAGCTAGCGTAGTTCACAACAACATTGGCACCTTCTGTCGCTAAGGCTAGAGCGATGGCCCGACCAATGCCGCGTGAAGCGCCTGTTACAATTGCCACCTGTCCTGTTAACCGTTGCGCTGCTTGAGATGCTGCCATGAACGATGCCTCCAAATAAACACTGATGTGGATTTATTAAAACCGAATTTGGGGACGGGGCGCACGACGCTGCCGTGCGCCCCGTCCCCAAATTCAGTTTTGTTTAGTTTGAGATCCTAAAAATGAAAACCCCAGAGATGCCAGCCACACCCGTAGGGATGCAGCAGACACCCTTGGGGTTCCGAATACTATGGACTGCAACCTGTAGACCGTTGAAAGTCTAGTGCCTACAGTCCATAGGCCATTGCCGAATAGCTAGATGATCTTAAGGCATTTATGACACTTCAGCAGGACTTGAAAAATGTGAACTAGGATCGAACCATACCCTTGAAATATGTCCCAACATATGGCAACCAAAAAAGAATTTGGCAGTTTTCAAGAAATGCTCTCCGGATCTGAGCTGCCCCTGCTCGTCGATTTTTATGCCCCCTGGTGTGGCCCTTGTCAGCTCATGGCAAAGATTCTGGAGCAGGTGAATGCCCAGATGAAAGAAAAGCTGCAAGTCGTCAAAATTAACACCGACAACTATCCCGATCTAGCCACTCAATATCAGGTCTATGCGCTGCCGACGCTGGTGTTATTTAAGCAGGGCAAACCCGTCGATCGGATTGAAGGGGTTGTGAAGGCTGAGCAGTTGATTCAGCATTTGCAGGGGTTGGTTTGATTTGCAAGAAGTCAGGAGCCAGGAGTCAGAAATCAGAAGTAGGCCGTCCTCCTAACTCCTGAGTTTTGCTTCGTAAAAACCGGGAATGGAGTAGGAGCCAGAAGCAAACTATCCTCCTGACTCCTGGCTCCTGACTTCTGACTCCTCCTACTCCCAGATCATCCTGAGCGATGCAGCGATCGCCGGAAGGGAATTAGTAGGAGTAGAGTAAAAACAGGCTCTAACTGTTTGTGATGCATCAGGGCTGAGCGTGGCATCTACTTCCTGATTCTCTCCACGTCTCTCGTCACTCACACTATGACCTGCAAAAATACCAGAGCAGAGCTAGAGCGTCTGCTCCAAGTCCGCAATGAGCATCCCGATCGCGCCGTAGAAGTGGATACTCAGATTCGGGAAATCTTTACAGAAACCCACGCCATCATGGTGTTGGACATGTCTGGGTTTTCCAAGTTTACGTTGCGGTATGGCATCATTCCGTTTTTAGCAGCACTGCGGCGGTTGTGTGCGATCGCCACCCCCATCATTTATCAGCATCAGGGAACGGTGGTCAAACAAGAAGCAGACGATATTTTTGCCGTGTTTCCGCAGGTAAATCTGGCCGTAGATGCCGCTGTCGATATTTTGAAAAGCCTGGCTGCCGTGAATACTGGACTTCCCGATAGCCTTGACCTGTACGCTGGAATTGGCATTGGCTATGGTGATGTGCTGATGATTGAAGGCAGAGATCTGTTTGGCAATGAGATGAATCTGGCTTCCAAACTGGGCGAAGATTTAGCGCGATCGAATGAGATTTTGTTGACAGAGACAGCTTATAAGCAATTGACGAATAATCGTTACTCTTGGGAAGAACTGGAGTTTTCCATCTCTGGCATCGAACTGGTGACATACAAAGTTTTGCTGCCTCAAATATCGAGTGTAGGCTTTTAGACACCGGGTGTCTGCGTCTCAGCCGCAGCGATATAGCTCATAGCGATAGCCATCTACCGAATCGTGCTCATCGCTAGCCGCGCAATTTTGCTGCTTGAGAACCACTTGCAATGGACGTTCGGGAACGGTTTGCATGTTGATTAGCCAGAGATCCAACGGACGGGGTAGGGAAGCTAGCGATCGCCGCAATACACGAATCGGAGACCGTTCATCCTGATCTTGATGGGCTAGCAAAAAGAGCGGATCACTTACGGCTGAACGATGCGTCTGCCATTCCCAAGCAATTCCCATCAGCCGTCCCGTCTGGCCGTG
>DATNPS010000512.1:0-6155 GCA_036703095.1 Crinalium sp.
GATCAACTTATCGTATAAAACCACAGGATATTTGGGGCGATAGCGTGCATAGTAATGGGGTGCACCCTCGAACAAAGTCGTATCAAAATTAGGTTTCGTTTGAACATTAGACATGGCGATCGCTTTTCTATACGTGGATGACTTTTATACATCAACTCAGTTCTTGCACCATTTGCAGAGCGCTTAGCGCTCCTGCAAATGGTGCGAGTTTAGGCGGCGCGTAGCGCCGCCTAAACTCGCTTATTGAGAAAGGTGAAAGGTCTCAGTTAACCAACTAGAAGATTCGCATAGTCAGCCTTCTAGGCAATAACACATGGTTGCATTTCAACAGCAGTTTCAACAGCAGAAGTGCTATAGCTGATACTGCTCACGTTTTACTTTCCATCCAAATGCTTTTGATAACCGATTAGAAAGACTAAATTGCGCTGCGATTTCTCCTGCTTCTAAGATTGCTTCATCAGATAAACCTACTTCGCGTAGAGGAGCCAAATCATCAGGTGATAATTCGTTTGAGAGTTCGGTCACTTTAACGGCAAACTCAGCCAGTGCCCTCTCACGTTCGGTTAAATGGGCTGTGCGATGGTTCTGTGCGACAGATTCAGCAAAAGGCGCATCTCCTGTGACGTCACGCAATTGAGCCTGGTGCGTCAGCACGCACGACTCACAGTGGTTTGTTGCTGATACAACAACTGCAATAATTTCTCGTTCTCGATGAGACAATTCACTTTTACCATGCTGTAGCGCATCGTAATAGCTAAACCAGCGCAGCAAATGATCGGGATTCAACGAGTAGCCCACAAAGTAAGGATGAACAAAACCATAGCGATCGCGCTGTGCCTGGAAGATATCTCTGACCGCTTGCGGCAAAGTTGACTCATCTGGTATTTGTAGCCAAGAGCCTGTGGAACTAGCCGCATGAGATGAGTCTAAAACGGGTGTCGTTGTACTGAGTGTAGACATCGCAATTCACCTTCTAGTCAAACTGTAATTTGCAATCTGTGGCCAAGGATTGTGGATTTAATAAAGCCCAAAACTTATTTTGGAAAGTGCGGCTGAGTCGCATTTTCCAAAATCAAAAATTTGGTTTTGATCTATCCCTAATCCTTAAAAAACGGCTGCATCAAACTCCATTCCCTCGGAGGCGATCGGAATGATTCATAGCTGGACGGGTATTTCCTTATTTGTACAGTAAATCGATAAATTTACCGTATTTTGTAAACAGCATCGTGGCATACCTTGTTTAAGAAAGCAAGTTGCGCTGTAACAAAGCCGCAATTCTCAGTATGCACATCGGGGCCATGCGACCTCGCCTGCGGTGAGGTCGCATGGCCCCGATTGCGTGTTTGCGCGCCCGTTGGGCGCGCAAAACACGCAATTGGTTTCAAAATGAGAATTGCTGGTAACAAAGCCGCCATTCTCCGTTGCCTCATACCACGTAGGCTCAATAAAATACGGTAAGCCGATAAACTTATAGTATTTTTTTTATTGACACTCTGTTATGAGCACTCTATTGTTAGAGATGTGAACATTGATAGTCCAGTTCTGGATGCGCGTTGGCAAATGAATCAGCGTTGAGGGGTGCGTTTGATACCCTTCAACGCTGTTTGTTGAATTCCGTAACTGCATCCTTTAAATCCAGCCTTTAACTTCACTGTCCGTAAGCGGTCGTTCTAACTTCGCGTACTCGCTACGGGCTGCGCTTAACACATGTTTCATCATCACGGGTTCTTCAGCATCAGCCGCTAAAAATGCCGCATTCAAAGCAATATTGCGGATGTTGCCGCCTGCTACGTTTAATCGCGCCAGTTTTCGGGGATCTAGTCCATCTGTCGGTGTGTTACCCGGAAAAACTCGGTTCCAAATTTCTGCTCGCTGTTCAGCACTGGGAAAGGGAAACTGCACGACAAACCGGAGCCGCCGCAGAAATGCCTGATCGAGTGAATCTTTTAAGTTTGTGGTGAGAATGGCTAAGCCTCGATATGCTTCCATGCGTTGCAGCAAATAGCTGACTTCCATGTTGGCATAGCGATCGTGCGAATCCTTGACATCACTGCGTTTGCCAAACAGCGCATCTGCTTCGTCAAACAGCAAAATCACGCCACCCACTTCAGCCGCATCAAACACACGACGCAGATTTTTTTCGGTTTCGCCAATGTATTTACTGACTACGGAACTGAGGTCAATTCGATATAAGTCTAATTGCAGTTCTTGCGCTAAGACATCTGCTGCCATAGTTTTTCCGGTGCCGCTGGCTCCAGCAAACAGAGCGGTGATGCCTAACCCCCGTCCTCCTTTGCCCGCAAAGCCCCATTGCTCATACACTTTGGCACGTTGACGCACATGCGCTGCAATGTCTCGCAACACCTGTCGCTGTGAATCCGGTAGCACCAGATCATTCCAGGCGGAACCCGATTCAATCCGTTGAGCCAGATCGTCTAAACGAGGCCGCGCTTGAACCCGGCACGTATCCCAAAGCGCTTGGAAATCAGAAGAAACAGCAGTTTCTTCTGATTTCCTCCCATCCTTCTGTAATTCTCGATTAATGCGCCCGATCGCCTCTGCACAGGAAGCTTGGATGACAGGCGCATTGAGATTAAATTGTGAGACGAGTTTATCAATTTGACCGTTCAGTTCAATGGCAGCAGGAGCGAGGTGTGTGTGCCAGAGGAGACGCTGTTCGCTGGACGTGGGCGGATAAACATCCAGGGTAATAAGGGGACGCTGACGCGATCGCCTCCGATCACGAGTTGAAATAATTAGCGGACTGTTGATCAATTCGGTGAGTTGCGCGATCGCCCCTTCACGAGCCGCATCCGTTGTTTCTAAATCATCACAGTCCAATAATAATGCGCTGACCATCAACAGCGACTCGCGTTCCCACAGCCGCAAGAAGCGATACAAATCATTGGCATTGGTTGGAATGGTGTGAGACGACAGGCTGTATACACTCAACCCTAACGAATGACACGCATGAGAGGCGATCGCCTGTTTACCTGCCGCATCGTCGCCACACAGCTGAATGATCGGCGGATAGGTAGCAGGGCTGTTGGCCGACCAGATCGCCACAATTTGTTCGGCCAGTTTTTGGTGCGAGGGTACCTGTTCACCGGCCGCAAGTAGAGGCGTAATCATGCCAAATAGCCGTTCGTCTAAGTGCTGAACGCCTGTCAGATAATGCAAAATTCGCTCATCAATGCGCAGTGGACTGAGCGTGAGCGCTCGCCCTGGCCCGACCTCAATTAACTGCCAGCGGCGCAGCGGTGCTTTGGGCGTGAGGGCACTCCAGTGGGGATTGGGCAGTGCCGACAGGGACAAACTGAAGGTGGGATAGTTGCGTTGTGGATCGCCCTGAGCTGTCGCACAGAGGTTGCTAAAGCTAGATTCCAACTCCATCCCGGCACACAGCAGTAGCAAATCTCGCTCAAAGGATGATAGCCCAAACAGGTTGCAGATCCGTTCTAACGCAGATGGCGATGGTAAGTGAGCGATCGCCCGTTCCAAGGCTTGACGCGCATTGGATTCATCTACTGAAGCAGTTCCCGTAGCGCTACTGGGGACAATCTGACGTTCGAGGGCCACTCGAATCAGGGCGATCGCCGCCATTAAGTAGCGTTGGTTGGCGTCAGACCAGGTTGGGGCAACAGCAGTCGTCATGGAATCAAAACTCTGGGGTTGATGTATTGTCCAGCGGTGGGGCTATCGGCAGCGGTATCGACCTCTAGCAAACTTTCAGCCCCATCGATCTGGAGACGCACCAGATAATCACCCGGTTTAACATCGCTAACTGAAATGCTTACGGTGTGAGTATCCGCCGCGCAGGGAGATGATTCAAAGCTGTAGGAGGCAGGGGTTTCAAGCGATCGCTCATTTAAGTGCAAAATCACTCGCTGTCCTCGTCCAATGGTTAAATCGGTTGTCACGACAATATCCGCCGATCGCGCGTCTGAATCGTCTTCTTCAAGATTAGTCAGTTGAACTTCGATCACAATGGGTCGCAAGACAAACGCCGCAACATTCGACTCCAATCCACGATGCCGCACAGGTGGATTTCCCTGCACTTTCGGATGAATCACTTGAACACTCTGAACTCCGGCTCGCAACAACTCGCGCGGGATGTCGGCCAGCGGAATCACGATTTCACTGGCATTGATTTTTGGAGGCGTCACTTTCGCCTGACCGATTCTCACCTGCGCGTCACGGCTGTCTAATCGCTGGCCGCGAATCAGCAGCGTGTTATTCACCGTAATCACCTGCTGACGCTCTACGGCTAACACTCGATCAATCACGGGCTGGTTGGGCGCAATTAAGAAGTGGCGATCGCGCACGGGTAGTGCCCGCTGCGGAATATCGTCGCTCTCGATCAAAATCACGCTGGCATGATAAACGATGGAAATCGCGTGGGGCGTTTGAAAAAACACCGACCAGATGCTTGATAGCTCCTCGGTTGAAATGTTCATGGGCATCAGTTTGACTGACTCGACCTGATCGGCCAGATTGGAGTTCGCCAGAAATTCATAAGCTGGGTCAGACACCGTATCCAAAATCATGTCGCGAGTCAGATATGCCCGTGCGTGGAGAGTGCGAATCACGCTTCCCAGCAATCGCTGCGGCTCCAGTTCAATCTCATTGCCATAACAACTGAGCAGGTAATACAGATCCAGTGCCGCCTGGGGACGTTTGGCAATCTGCCCTTCTGAAAAGCGAGTGCGCAGATCCGCATTGCGCCACGCCGGATTCGGAGAGGCATTGTATAGGTAAAGATTCACACCCGTTTCGGGACTGCCGCCTCCCAGGCTATCTGGGCGGACGGTGGTGACTCTAGCCCCTTCTACATCCACCTGCACAGTGGCCTGGAGGCTGCGTTGGAGGGTGGCGGTGACAGTGGCGATCGCTAAATAGTTGCTCATGGTTAGGCTTATGCTCCCAAGTCATTCCAAATACCGGGAGATGCCTGCCGTCCCCGTTTGCTGCCCAGGTGCAATTGATAACGACACAGTGTAGACGGTTCTACAGCGTTCTCGTCCGATAGCCGTTGCACTAATCCCTGTTCCACCAGAGCGTCCATCATGACTTGAACGGTCGGTACATCTTGCTGAAAATGAGTGGCTATTTCAATGGCAGTTACGGTTTTCTGGCGAGCCATCCAGCGCACAATATCCTGGAGTGCATCAGTTAGATTTAAGGTATCGATTTGGCTGGCGCTGGGCGTATCCACGTCCTCATTGGCAAAGGCGTCAGACGGTGAATCAGGTGAAAGGTTGGGGAATTCGGGACACATGATGCAATCCTCTAAAGTCAGGCCATGACTTGCTGGGCGATAGATTTGATAACTAGGCTGATGGGATGGTCGGGATAGCAAGTGCAAAACACATCACTGCTAGCAAGCTGCATCATCTCGTCGGAGTTGGGTAAGATTCCGGCGACAGATGCTTTGTATGTTTTCTCGACGTTCTTTTTAAGCGCATCAAAGTCAAATGCGATGAGTGCCCGATTCACGACCAGCAGTAATTTTGGCACTCGCAATCGACGGGCAATATCGACCGCAACAGCCGTTCCCTGAAAATCTTGGCGATCGGGCCGCAGGATGATCACCAATACATCTGAAACGGTGATCGAAAGGAGAGTTTCTTCGTTTATTCCGGGATGCGTATCGATAAATAGATAGTCCAGTTGCAGCAGATCCAGCAGATCTTGAAAACCCTGATTGAGTAAATCTACGTCATATCCTTCTTTGAGGATACGTGCGATCTCATTTACCTTGAAGCTGGAGGGAATCAGATAAATGGCGCTATTCGCTTTGCGATTCTTTTTGAGCGATGCGCTCACATCATACGCTGTATCTTTGATGGAACAATGGCCCCACAAATAATCGTTGAGGCAATAGCCCATCGTTTGTTCGTCCAAACCAAACAGCGCATGAATGCCGGGAGACTGAATATCCGTATCGACAATGCCGACGCGATAGCCCTGGGATGCGACGGTTGCAGCCAGATTGGCCGTTAAGTTTGATTTGCCAGTACCACCCCGAAAGGAGTGGATGGACACAATTTTGGACATTACTTATTCCTCATCCTGGGTTTGCGTCCATCGCTGTTGGGCTTGGGTGAAGTAGTCGTCGAAGTCGCGGAGGAGTTGGGTGCTGGGTGTTGGGCGTT
>DATNPS010000514.1:0-6296 GCA_036703095.1 Crinalium sp.
CATCTTTGTTGGTTATGTCCTATTCTTCAATACTCATTTAATTTACGCCATTTAAGTTCGTTCAAGTTCATTTAAGTTCGTTAAGTTGACCCTTAACTTAAGTAGCCTGGTCGCCTGAAGTTGAAGCAGGTAGGGAACTTTACGTCTGGCGTAGATCTGGTATTTAATTTGTCCATATCTTAATAAAGTTTTTATTACAATAGTTTGACTTGAGCCTCTATAGTTTGCTGAGGTTCCATGCTCGTTCCCCATGACGCTGATGCCATTGCAAAAGACTAGATCTTACCGGGGATTTATCCTGACGACACAGGGATTGGACAGGCTTCAAGCTGCCAAAACTCAGGTTGAGTTCAATGAAAATGCTGGCGATCGCCTCACCCAGGAAGATCTCAGTGAGCGTATGGGTCTGTCTTTGACCACAATTTCTAAAGTCTTGAGACGTTCTGCGCCCGTTGATGAGCAATCGTTGCAGCGGGCATTTCGAGCCTTTGGGTTAAAGCTAACCAAGAATGACTATATTCGACCCGGCACAGCGGAGGCAGTTGTCCAGGCACAGTATCAGCGAGATTGGGGCAACATTATTGATACGTCCCTATTGTGCGGTCGGGATGAAGAACTGGTGTGTCTTCAGCAGTGGATTTTAGAAGAACAGTGTCGGCTTGTCTTACTGCTGGGCATTGGCGGGATTGGCAAAAGTACGCTTGCTGCCAGGGTAGTCCAGCAAATTGAGGCTCAGTTTGAGATTGTCGTGTGGCGATCGCTACAGAATGCGCCCCCGTTAGAAGAGTGGTTAGCCAGTGTGCTGCCGATTCTACTGCAAGCGCAGGGAGAAGACATTGCCCTACCGAGTAGTCTAGATGGGCAACTGCTGAAGTTGGTGGAGGGTCTCCGCGCTTGTCGCTGTCTGCTGATTCTCGACAATGCTGAAGCGATCTTAAGCTCCCAGCAAACTGGACAGAATCGATCCGGCTACGAGGGATATGGTCAACTGTTCAAGGCGATCGGTGAGGTGTCCCATCAAAGTTGCTTGCTGCTCACCAGCCGCGAGAAACCTAGAGAGGTTGTGCCCCTCGAAGGCAAGGGACGTTTGGTGCGAGCGCTGGTGCTGAAGGGACTCAACTCAGAATCCGGACGAGAACTGTTTCACCACAAAGGGGAATTTACGGGCACAGATTCTGAATGGCAGCAATTAGTGGAACACTATGGCGGGAATCCTTTGGCGCTCAAGCTAGTAGCAGCCACGACTCAAGAAATCTTCAATAGCAGAATCACTGAGGTATTGCACTACATCCAACAGGGACTGGCCGTATTTGATGACATTCAAGACTTACTCCAGCGACAATTTGATCGTCTGACGGACATTGAGCAGGAAATGCTGTTTGAGTTAGCGATTAACCGGGAACCCGTCTCGCTGTTTGAGCTAAGTCAAGATATGAGCATCCCAACGTCTAGGCGCAGAGTTCCGGATACGATGCAGTCATTGTTGCGGCGATCGCTCATTGAAAGGGAGGGTGAGCGTTTTTTTCTCCAGCCCGTCGTGCTGGAGTATGCCACCCAGAAACTCGTAGAGTGTGCCGTTAGAGAGATTGTTAGCCAATCGCCAGAACGGCTTAGGAGCCAGGCTCTGATCAAAGCACAGGCGAAAGATTACATTCGAGAGATGCAAAAGCGATTAATTGTGGAACCGATCGCTGAACAGTTGCGAATCCAATTTGGCAATGCTCAAGCGATCGAGCAGCAGTTGAAAGCGATGTTGAAGCGTCAGCAGCAAGCCCTTCAGCCAAACTATCTGGCAGGGAATCTCCTCAACCTGCTGGTGCATTTGCAAAGCGATCTGCGCGGCTATGATTTCTCGGATCTGGCTGTGTGGCAAGTTGACTTACGGCAAGTCAACCTGGCAGGAGTCAATTTTCGTAACGCTGACCTGACAACCTCTGTGTTCACTGAACGATTGAGCGGCATTGATTCAGTCGCCTTTACCCCAGACGGCGAACGGTTGGCAACAGGCGGTGTAGATGGCAAAATCCGTCTTTGGCAGGTGGCAGACGGCAAACAGTTGTTGACGATTCAAGGGCATCAGAGTTGGATCTTATCAGTCAGTTTCAGCCCAGATGGTTTGATTCTTGCCAGTGGTGGCGAAGACTTCACCATTTGCTTATGGGATGTGGCATCGGGTCAATGCCTGAGAACATTAGAGGGACACAGGAATTCTATCTTCTCTGTCTGCTTTAGTCTGGATGGTCAGACTTTAGCCAGTGGCGACGAGGACTCCACCATTCGCTTGTGGGATGTGGCATCCGGGGAATGCTTGAGAACATTAGAGGGACACAGTGGTCGAGTTTGGGCAATCAGCTTCAGTCCTGATGGTCAGACGATCGCCAGCGGCAGTAATGATGCCACCATTCGCCTGTGGAATGTGCAAAACGGTCAGTGTGTCAAAACCTTGCAGGGTCATGTGGGTGGCATTCGCGCCGTTAGTTATGCGCCAGGCGCAGGCTTCACTAATAGCCCGGAGGGTCAAACGATTGCCTGCGGTGGTGATGACGCAGCAATTCGCCTGTGGAATGTACAGGACGGTCAGTGTTTGAACGTCTTGCACGGTCATACGAGCGTCATTCAAGCGGTCAGCTACAGCCCGGATGGTCAAATTCTCGCCAGTGGCAGCTTCGATGGCACAATTCGCCTCTGGCATACGCAAACGGGGCAATGCCTTAAGGTGCTGCACGGTCATTCGCAGGCCATTCGCTCAGTCAACTTCAGTCCAGATGGTCAGACCCTTGCTAGCGGTAGCTACGATTTCTCAATTCGCCTGTGGAATGTGCAACGGGGGCAGTGCCTCAAAGTTCTTCGAGGAAATTCGTCTGGAGTCCGCTCCCTGCGTTTCAGCTCGGATGGTCAGTCTTTAGTCAGTGGCAGCACAGATCAGTCCATTCGTCTGTGGAATGTCCAAGACGGTCAGTGTCGGGGTGTATTACAGGGGCATTCCGGTTGGATTCATGCGGTTAGTTTGAGTGGCAATGGTCAGTCTTTAGCAAGCGGCAGCACAGACCAGACGGTGCGGCTATGGAATGTTCAAGAGGGTAAATGCTTCAGAGTATTACAGGGGCATACGTCCTGGGTTCTCTGCGTCAACTTCAGCCCCGATAGTCAGACGATCGCCAGCAGCAGTCAGGATACGACCGTGCGGGTATGGGATGTGCAAACGGGGCAGTGCCGCCAGGTGTTACAGGGACATTCAGCCTGGGTTTGGTCAGTTGGCTTCAGTTCCGATGGTCAGTCTTTGCTCAGTGGTGGCAGCGATCGCACAGTGCGGTTGTGGCAGGTGCAAGACGGTGAATGCCTCAAGGTGATCAACACACCCAGCGGTATCTGGTCTGCTCGCTTCAGCACGAATGCTCAAACGTTCGTCACCGGACATTTTGATGCGGTTGTTCGGCTCTGGGATAGTCGCAGCGGTCAGTGTCTCAAGGAGTTGCAAGGACACACGGGCTGGGTCTGCTCCACTAGCTTCAGCCCCGATGGTCAAACGCTGGCAAGCAGTAGTTGGGATGCTTCTATTCGCTTATGGCATCTGCAAAGCGGGGAATGCCTCAAGGTCTTACAGGGGCATATAGGGGCAGTCTATTCCATTAGCTTCAGCCCCGACGGTCTGATGCTCGCCAGTGGCAGTCATGATGAGACCATTAAGCTGTGGGATGTTAGAACAGGTGAGTGCCTGAAAACCTTGAGAGCCGATCGCCTCTACGAGGGTATGAATATTCGAGGCGCTCAGGGACTAACCACCGCTCAGCAAGCTACACTCATTGCACTGGGGGCAGTGGAAGTTTGAAGAGACGACTGACGACTTATTGCGATCGCATAAGCCGATCATAAGTCCAAAAATTTCTGTGCCCCCACTCGCACTTTCGACGGTATTGTTAAGTTAGACTTGTTGCTGTTTATCGCAGGTTGGTGGATGATTGCGTTTCCTTCAAGGAGAATACCTTTGCGGCTCTGGCGGTGAAACATCAGGCTTGCGACCGTTCCAATTATTTTACTTGAGGCGATTGAAAGGTTGCTATCATGCAGTGCAATTAGGCTGAAACTGTTGCAGAGTGAGGATTTGAAAGTAGGCAATTTGTACTAGAATTTTGGTCGTATCTCCACAATTGCATTTCCTGGTTAACGATTTTGCGCGGTTTCGGGCTTTTGTTAAGTGCTAATTGCATCTCATGACAGCAACCCTTTAATTACCCCTTAAAGGAAGATTTGCTGACGGGTGTGCTGCTATTGCCAGGCGTTGAGTATTTGCCATAGCAGCATGATGAGATTGTCGCTTGCTGACCGCTCAGGTTGAAACCTTCAAAGTTCTGGCGGTACTCAACCTTCTAAACTCAGTTTTAGCAGAGGAAAATTTCTGGTCATTAAGGCTGAAAGGTTGATGAAATAAAGCCTTCAGCAATTGTCTCTCCATGGCTATTAATCGGCTTGAACTGTCCGATCTTCAGCCAAAGAATTGCCACTCTCATTATTCCTTAGGTGAAGATAACTAAGGCCGCTCCCATACCAGCTCAAAAACTGAGTCGATAAGACAGACATGATTAAACTCTTTTAAGCAATCGTAGTAGCATACTTGAAATCGTTTACGGTTATTGTTTCCAGTGGCTTCAGCACAAAATCAAACTCGGCAGTGTAGAACGGTTGGCTCTGTTGCCGTGCTTTCAAGGCATCCGGTGAATCATGCTTTTGCAACTGGATAATTGCCGATCGCACCGCAAAGGTGGTGTCAGATTCGAGGTGAGGATCACCATCAATGAAAATTTGCGTTGTTAGCGGAGCATAGCCCAGTGCATTCAGTTTGAAGTGAATATGGGCTGCCCGCCAGGTGTGTCGTCCCAGAAGGCGCAATACTTGCCTACAGGGTCCACTGGCTGGCACCTCATACCCATTTGGCACAATCGTTTCAAAGTGGTAGTTGCCGTTGTTATCGGTGTGGAATTGCCCCCGAAAGTTCCCAGCAAGTTGGGAGGGATCTTGAATGTCATACAGTCCTATGGAGTTAGGTTGCCAAACATCGACCACCGCATTGGCGATCGGCAATGGAGAGCGGCGATCGCTGCTTGCAGCGCATACACTCCCGTTCCGCCCCGCAATGATTCTTCGACCAGAGGCAATGCTTCAGCGATTTGTGAATGGTTCCAACGGCTCCGATCCTGATCTTCTAGCAGAATCAGATCGCCCACTTCATCTAAACGAGCATCACGCTGTGAATTGTGGAGTAACATCAATGCCACCAGTGCGGTGACTTCTGAGGGTGGTTGGGGTGACATCAATTGCCGCACCAGTTGCCCCAGTCGAATCGCTTCAGTACAGAGATCCGATCGAACGATCGAATCCCCTTTTGTTGCAGCATAGCCTTCATTAAAGATGAGATAGATCACTGTCAGAACTGCCTCTATCCGAGGGGAGAGATTGGTTGTCTCTGGCACTTTATAGGGAATGCCTGCATCTCGAATTTTGCGTTTAGCACGCACCAACCGCTGTGCCATTGTTGCAGTCGGTACGAGAAAAGCGCGAGCAATTTCATCGGTTTCCAGTCCCCCAAGCATTCGCAGGGTCAACGCTACCTGAGTCTCGATCGCCAGTGCTGGGTGACAACAAGTAAAGATTAATCGCAGGCGATCGTCTTCAATTTCATTACTGTCGTAGGTTGGTTTTTCGCTCAATGGAATCAACCCCGATGCCGCGTACCACTCCAGTTTTTCCGTCAACCTTGTTTGTCGTCGGAGGCGATCGATCGCCTTATATCGAGCCGTTCGGATAATCCAGGCACGGGGAAGATCGGGAATACCATCGCTTTCCCACTGATTCACTGCCGCTGCAAATGCTTCCTGTGCCGCTTCTTCAGCTAAATCAAAATCTCCCACCAACCGGATTAGGATGGCAACAATTCGCCCCCATTCTGTTCCATAAACAGAGGCGATCGCCTGAGCCACATCGGATTTTAGAGTTGGAGCCGTACCTGTTATAAAAAGACACAAAAGTTTTTTGGACAAGGTGTCGATTTGAGCAGTCGCCGTTCGACTGACTGACAAAGAAGGTAAAGCGCGATCGTCTTCAACAAAAAATTTTTCAATGAGATGTCGATCTGAGCAATTCCCATTCGACTCAATCACAAAGGAGGCAACCGAATGAAATATTTGCTGCTGATCTATATGGACGAAAACGCCATGAGCGACACTGAGCGGGAGCATTGCTACGTGGAGTCTGCCCAAGTCGCTCAGGATCTCCATTACAAAGGGACAATTTGTGGCATC
>DATNPS010000522.1:0-5825 GCA_036703095.1 Crinalium sp.
AAAAAACACCAATAACGTGAATTCGATTGCGCCATTTCAGCCGCGCGACATGCGGCTGAAATGGCGCAAAAAGGTGCCCGCGCATCGCGCGGGGCACCTTTTGCGCATTCGTCGAATTCACGTGCCATTAGTTTCAAAATAAGAATTACTGACAGTCCTGACGCCTGCGTAAAAAACCAGTTGGGTGGTGAAGTATGAAGTAACGGGAATCGGAAGCATCGTCAAGGAGTTAATTTATGCTCACCCCCTCTCCCAACCCTGAGGCTAAAACGTCGGGCAATGTGTTGAAGTGGCTTGGTATTGGCTGTGGATCGCTGTTGCTACTGGCGATCGCAGGTATGGTGGGCATGTTCTTTGTAGCAAAGCAGTTTCTTAATTTCTCCTTTGATGGCCCTAAAGCTGAGCAAATGGCGAACAGCATGATGGATTACAAGCTTCCAGGGGGATCACAAGGCGTTATGTCAATGAATATCAGCGGCATGGAAATTGCAGGCGTGATGAGTACCAGTACCCCTGGTGAAGCCATGTTGATTGTCGGTAGAATTCCGCCCGTGATGGAAAGCAGCGCTGCCGAGATGCAAAAGTCGTTTCAAACCAGCTTTGAGGAACGGCAGGGTGCAAATTTTCAGGTGAAATCCACGCGAACAGAAACCAGGCAGCTTTGCGGGCAATCCGTTACGCTAACCATCTCAGAGGGAGAACAGATGGCCTCTGGAAATGGCCCAACTCCCGCCTTTACGTATCAAACCAGCGTAAACCATAACAACAACCTGCTATTTGTCGCGCTCACTACCACGGGAAGCAACGCAAAGACAATAGCCGATCAAGTCTTTAGCTCACTGAACTGTAAGTAACGTGAATTCGATAAGCAGGTTTTTGGAAGAGTGGTGCGACGTGCCGCTCTTCCAAACGTCCAACTTTGCGTGCACGACGTCTACGCAAAATCGGGCTATCGAAAAGCGTCACTATATTCGCTAAGACGTCGAGAACCAAAGGGTGTAGCGGCTTAGCACCCAGCCAGGCGTTCCACCCTTGCACCCCGTCCTAATTTACTCGAAGCGTACAGGCTAAATTCCGTGACTTTTGCCGATAACCCAGTGCCGACGGAAGAATCGAGACAGGCTGGATTCTTCTAGCGACAGGCAGATGGGACGACCGTGAGGGCAGGTGCGCGGATTTTGTGTGTTTTGCCATTGTTCCAGCAAGGTTTGCATCTCTTGAAGCCCCAATGTTGTGCCATTACGAATAGCAGTACGACAGGCCGTCGCCACGATCGCGGCTTCTAGATTTCCTCCCAGGCTCAATTCCAAAAGCGCATCAGCACAGTCTTCGCGCTGGGCTAGCGCCTCTGGAGCCGTGCGAATCGCCCACAAATCATCTCCAAACAGGTCAACCTCTATGCCGATTCGCTGCAACTGTTCCAATTGGCCAGGCGTAAGCTGGCTGAGAATGACAGGAGGATTGAGCGGAACCAGTTCCCAGCGATCGCGCAAGTGTTCATACAGTACGCGTTCATGAGCGATGTGCTGTTCGATGAGCCAGACGCCCGTGGGGTGCTCCACGAGGATGTACATGTTGTGAACCTGAGCGATCGCTTTTAAGGGTGTGGGATGTGGGGTGTGAGGTGTGGGGAGGGAATCGGAGAGGGGATGAATTTGGCGGGAGGGGTAATTCGCGGGGGATTCGGCGGTTTTTAGAAGTTGGTTTACGGGGTCGGTGTAGGCGGCATCAGGGAGGGCAGTAGGGTTAAGGCGCATGGCTTTGGCGATCGCGTCTAGCACTTGAGTTCGCCAGTAATCCATGTGATGTAGATAAATTTCAGCTTTGGCAGGATGGCGATTCCAGTCAATTTGGCTGGGGGGAACCTGAAGATGAACGAAACAGACGGGGTGGCGATCGCGAGGCAGGGTGCGGCGAAATGCAGCCTGGATAGTTTGCTCCAAGTCAGGAATTTTAATCATTCGGCCATTGACCGCGACTTTAATCCAGTCGGGCCGATAGCGATGACAGCGATCGGGCAAGCCCATAAGCAAATACAGTCTGGCAGATGTATCTGAATGATCTGGAGCCTCAACCTCTAACGTGAGTTCCTGTAAATCATTCGACTCGACCTCTCGTAAAATTTGCGGCAAAATCTGACGAGCCGTTTTACCCGGCCAAATGGAAAACCAGAGGCGATCGCCCTGCTCTATCTGCCAGGTGACATAGGGATGGCACAAGGCCAACTGCTGAATGGTGAGCTGAACGGTTCGCAATTGCTGAGCCACACTGGGTAACCCCTGACGGCGAGGCAGCCAGGTATTGAACAGGTTAGAGGCGGTCACGATAGTGCCGGGGGCGATCGCCGTCACGTCTGTTTCGATCGGTTCGCCTTGGGTGCCATAGCGCACGTGCCAACCTTCCTGGGTATCCGCTGTGCAACTGCAAATCTCCAGTTCTGCTAGCTGAGCCAGGCTGTGTAGCGCTTCCCCCCGAAATCCCAGACTGTTGATTTGCCAGAGGTCTTCGCTGTCTCGAATTTTGCTGGTGCTGTGGGGTGTAGCGGCTTGCTGCAAGTTTTCCAGCGTCATACCCAGCCCGTTATCCGCCACGCGCACGCGCCACTGATCCGCCCACAGTGAAATCACAATGCGTGTTGCACCCGCATCCAATGCATTTTCAACTAATTCCCTGATCACAGCGGCCAGAGAATCAATCACCTCCCCCGCCGCAATCAGATTCACTACCTCAGAGGGTAAAGTCTGAATTTTGGATGTCATGGATTCTAGTTTAATTGGGTGCTGGGGGTTAGGTGTTGGGTGTTGGGGTATAGGGTTGTGGAGTGTGGGGTTTTAGGGAGATGGGGGAGATGAGGGAGGTGGGGAGGAGGGAGGAGATGGGGGAGAGATTAAGATGTCCTATTTTCCCTACCTTCCCTATCTCCCCCAGCGTTCCTATCTTCCTCACCACCCCTATCTCCCCCACCGTCCCTATCCTCCCAAAAGCCTATTCCCTAATCGCTGATCCCCGCCCAACACCTAATACCCAACACCTAACACCTTTACGTCCGTGGGTAGATTTTGTAGCGGTTACTACTCAGGGGAGACGGTTCGGTTTAAAGACCTTCGCTAGAGTGCTGATGACGCAATTGAGGTTAATTGACCTTATGGCCAACACAGAAGATGCTATCAAAACTGCTAAGGAAAAAATGCCCGATGTGACTCCTACGCCACCTGACTTGCACGCGCAAGCCAGTGCGCATGAGTTGAAGTCGCGGTTGAATTGGGGTGAGCCTGCATTAACGATTTTAGATGTGCGCGATCGCTCTGCTTTCCATGACTACTGCATTCGCGGGGCGATGTCCATGCCTATGGATACCCTAGCCGATGTTGCAAAGGCCAGCCTGGAGCCTAAGCGCGACATTTATGTATATGGCGCGAATGATCAAGAAACAGCGGAAGCAGCTAACATTTTGCGGCAAGCTGGTTTCCATCGGGTTGCTGAACTGAAGGGCGGATTAGCGGCCTGGAAGGAAATCGGTGGTCCCGTTGATGGTTCGGAGTCTAGCAAAGAACCCCTCACGGCTGGTGCGTATAATGTCGCATCTCGGCTGAAAGAGTTCTCTGAGGAAAAAGCGCACGAGAAGCAACAGGACAAAGCACTATCCTAATAATGGACGGCTAGCCGAGCCATATGAGGGTAGTTGATATAAAACTGAAAAATACGAGATTCGGTTAAAAACCATAATTAAGGCGGGAGACGGGCATGACAATGCACAGTCTCCCGTCTACGTATTTTTCAGTTCAATTAAGATAGCTCCCCGCCGCAAGGTTGACTCACTGCCGTAGCTGCTAATAGTGAGCGATTGCAGATGGTCAAACAACGGTTTGGCGACCACCTCTGCCAGACGTATGAGTGGCACCCGCTGCTCTAAGACCGAGCGCACCTGAGGCCAATCAACGTACAGATATCCATCATTCTGGTTGTCGAAAGCCGCGATCGCCTGCTGAAACTCGTAAGCATTCAGGACTGAATTTTGCTTTACAGAAAGCGCCGTATTCATCGCTTCGACGGACGACGCAAACACCTCGTAGTTGCCGACGGTTGAGTGTGTTCCTTTGACCTCCGCTTGCAGGGCTAGCGGGATTCGGCGGCGAGTGCTGCTGGATGCTGAGGTTGAAAGACGCGTCCAGGCCAGGATTCTTTGACCATCCAGAGTGAGCGGCCCAATGCTGAGTCCCTGCTGTTGGGCGATCGCATCCAGCTTGGCAATGGCGGAGTCAATATCGGGCGATCGCTGTGCTGCAAAAATCCAGTCGGGCTGCTGGCTACCCGTGGTCGGCAATAGGCCCAGTGCGTATTCTCCTTTGGCCCAGCCCAGCACCTCTTTTGACGTTTCAGGATTTTGGAGTGCCTCGAATCCAACCAGAGATTGGTTAATCAGCGACGACAGGATGCCGTAACCCGCCAGCTCAGACGAGGTTTGATCCCACAATTGCGCCAGATTCTCGCCAGAGGCAGAGAGGGGGCTTCCGGCAGGAATAAACTGTAGCGCGTTCACAGGGGCCGATAGGGCAGGCTGCGCCACCGCAAAAGTTTGACCGGGAGCAGGTAACAGAGCCGTTTCAGCCAGTACACCCTGTCGATCTAGTTCAAACGCGACCAGCAAACTTTCATAGAGCCGATCGGACGGGTCTACATTCAGCAGAGACGCCGTATCGCCGACCCAGGCACCCAGTTGGGGGAGGTTCACAAACAGCGCACCAATCTGCCGTCCGGGAAGCCGACGCAAAGCATCTTGATAGGCATCGCTGCTATCGAGATTCAAGCCGGGAGCCTGAACGTTAGTAATCGCATCGCGCAGCACCTTGGGATGATTTGCAAATAAAACGAAGCGATCGCCCACCACAGCACTCGCCAGATTGGGGGTTAGGGATTGGGGGTTAGGGGTTAGAGAAGGTTCAGGTTGGGGGGGATTGCCGTAGATTAGCTTGACGCCGGAGTACTGCTCAAAGACCAGGTCGGTTCCGGCAATGGCTCGTTTTTGCCAGAAAAGCTGCAAAAATTCGCGCGATCGCTGGGGGTTCTTGGTCGCAATGGCTAGCAGATAGCCCGGTTGCTCGCCGTTACCGCCATCCCGGTCGATATCGGGCGTTGTCACGGCAACAGTCAGTTCATCGCCCAGCCAGGGTTGAATATCTTGCTCGTAGTCCAGCCCTTGTTTCGCTAACAGGCTTTGCTTGAGATCGTCGAATTCGGCCTTGGCCTGCTGCCGCTCTCCCGGTTTGGCGACGGCCAGTCGAAAGGTTTCCAGGCGATCGGGATTGACCAGCAGAGAGAGCATCACTGGAGCCTGTCGGGGAATAAAAATAGCGGCGGCTGGGCTGGCCTTACCGCCTCCCTGTAAAAGGCCCAGTGGACTGTGCGCTGTCAGCCAAAAGAAGCCGCCAATGCCAATCGATAGCAGCACAACTACAGTAGCTATCAGCAGTGAGAAGAAAGAGCGGAGCTTCATCGGCGTACTTCAAACGCAGCAGAGGATAAGGCGATCCCAGGAATGAGAGATGCCAAAACTTAGTTTAGTACCGCGCGGTACCCATCCCCTCATTCAAAACGTAAAACCTGTTGAATCTCAGCAATTCTCAATTTAAAGCCGATTGCGGGTTTGGCAGACCCGACGGGCGCGTCAACCCCCTAATCGATAGCTAGGCTTATCTGCGGCGAGCTTGTACAGCCACCGATTCGCATACTGATGCTAGCTGAATCTGCAAACTGAAATGGGTTGAGGCGCGTAAATAAATAGAGTGAATTCGATAGCCCAATTTTGCGTGCGCGTTGCGCACGCA
>DATNPS010000529.1:0-11266 GCA_036703095.1 Crinalium sp.
TTCGACTATTTTGATGGATGATGATTGTTAAAATATCGCTCAGAAATCTAACAGGTGCTAAAGTGCCAAAATGATGGCAGAACATATTCCTAAATCAATAGCGGCCAGCGGGTTGATCCAATCCTCAGATGATGAAGGGGGATTGCAGCTTGGGCAAGTATTAGCAGCCATTCGACGCCAAACTCTTTTGATTATTGGCGTTACAACAATTGTGGCTGTCCTGGCTCAAATTAAGGGGTTGAGCGAAAAGCCTGTTTACAGTAGCGGTTTCGAAATTCTGACCAAAGCTGTCACCGTTGAGAGTGAAGTAATTTCTTCGGTTCCGCAAACATTAACGAACCGTCAGCAAGAAAGCACCTCTTCAGCCGCGACTTTAGATGAAACCAAAATTAAGGTTTTACGCAGTCCAAGCCTTCTGGTACCTATTGTTGATCAGCTAAAACCGAAATATCCTGAGCTGACATACGATGTTTTAATTCAAAAATTAACTATTCAAACTAATGGGCAAGATATTCTAACCGTTTCATTTAGCGATGAAGATGTAAATTTAGTCAAGGATGCACTAGATAAAATCTCAAAAGCATACTTAAATTACAGTCTGGAAGAGCGTCAGAAAGATATCCGGCAGGGGATTGCATTTGTTGAAGAGCAATTACCAGAGTTAGAGAAACGAGTATCTACTCAACAGGATAAACTTCAACGATTTCGGCAGACGTATAATCTGATTGATCCTGAAATTCAAGCGACGCAGTATTCAACCCAGGCTGGTAATCTCACTCAGCAGCAGCTAGAAACTCAGACTCAGCTCAGTGAAACACAATTGCTATATTCAGAGCTACGTCAGCAGCTTGCTAATCAATCCAATGAATCCGCTGGCTCATCGGCGCTGACTGAAAGTCCTCGCTATCAAAGGCTATTAGACCAGCTATTGGAGATTGACAGTAAGCTGGCTGAAAGTTCTACTCTTTATTTAGATACAAGTCCAGAAATTCAAGTTCTACGAGAGCAGCGGCAAAATCTGTTGCCCCTCCTGCAACAGGAGGGTGTACGGGTTGAGCAGGCCATGAGAAGCAAGATTGAGGAATTGGGTAGCCGAAATCAGGCTATCTCCCAATCCATCGTAGACGTGAATGAAAAAATTAAGCAGTTGTCTGCTATTACCCGTGAATATAACGACATTCAACGGGAGCTACAAATTGCCACTGACAATTTGAACCAGTTTTTAGCAAAACGAGAAGGGCTGCGGATCGATGCGGCTCAGCGGCAGATTCCCTGGCAACTATTAACACCACCTGGAGATCCACAGCCCAGTGCTGCTAGCTTAAAGCGAACGTTAATCCTGGGCGTCATTCTTGGTCTATTGCTAGGTGTAGGAACAGCGCTGTTGATGGATAAGTTAAGCAACGTTATTCATACCACCCAAGAGGTCAAAGGAATTACGAAGCTGCCACTTCTAGGGGTAATTCCGTTCAATCGTGCGCTCCCAAAAGAATTGCCCGAAGAAACGTTTGTATGGCTTGAATCTTCAATTGAAGCCGTTTCTCCGCTTCAGGAATCAATGTCTGCTCCATTTGTAGAATCATTCCGCTCTCTGTACACCAACATCCGCTTAGTCAGTCCTGATACGCCACTTCGGTCGATCGCGATCAGTTCAGCAACCCCTGGTAATGGTAAGAGCACGGTTGCAATGTATCTTGCCCAAGTTGCGGCGTCTATGGGGCAACGGGTTTTGCTAGTGGATACTGATCTGCGACGTCCTACCTTGCAGCGTTACCTGGGACTCGTTTCACCTAAAGGGTTAACGGATGCCGTACTAGAAGGTCTTGATAGCTCGGACGTGATCCAGAAAGTACCTGGAGAATACAATCTCTTTGTGCTGACGGCGGGGACTTTGCCTCCCGACCCAACACGCATTCTTTCTTCGCAAGCTATGCAGCGGTTAGTGGCTCAGTTAAAGAAAGAATATGATTTGGTGATTTTTGATACCGCTCCATTGTTAGGACTGGCTGATACCCATCTATTGTCCACCTACACAGATGGGCTACTGCTTGTTGCTAGATTACATCAGCTAAAACGTTCTCTCCTGGAACAAACCTTAGAAGCGTTAAGAATTACAAATACGCCAGCCTTTGGCGTCGTGGCTAATGCATCTGAAGAGCAAATTGTTAGCTCCTACAGGACTTACGGCACAGCTCAGATAGAAGATGCTCAACTTAATGCTAGCCTTCTAGAAAACTTTAACCGTAGATTGAAACCCCTATTGCAAGACACCATATCTAAACTCAAAGGTTAAATGAATTGTCTTAATGGGATCGGACGATATTAAATGACCTAATCTAAACCCTTAAACGACTCGAACCAGCCAGGCAACCCACATATCCGAAGGGGAAGAGTAGTAGTCGATTGCTTTGACTTCATAACGGTGAGGTGAACCTTCGAGATTCAGGATGATGAATTCTCCGGGGTTGACGCCTTTGCCCTGTCCCGTCATGTAACCCTGCGCTCCATGTTCGATCGCTTCAAACATGTAGTCTGAACCATTTTGGTAGCAGGTATAGTCATGGGTTTTTCTGAGCTTTGATAGCTGGAAGGGCCATGCACTTAAAGCATTCCAGAAATTAAAAGAGTCTGTAGGTTTTGCCTGTCCGGTCATCATAGATGGTCTTCCTGCATTCAGTGAGCAAATTGTTACAGCAGAGGCTACGTAAGTTCACAAACTATTCGGGACTACAGAGGTGGTTTTGCGTAATTTCGGATTTTCTAATGATTTTTTATACTCTTTTTAAGAAAATGTGCGTGTATGGCTGTAGCTCTTCTGTTAGTTTCATGATAATGAATACATTTTGAATGTTCCCCATTCCTTATTTTTATATTACCTATTGCGAATTAGGGACAATATAAAATCAGTAATCCTCATATAGCAATCCTATTTGATTCGTGAACCAGGTTATTTATGAAAGCGCCCGCCCTTCGGGCGAGCGCTTTCATAAATAATTTAGGAGCGCTATATCGAACATCATTTAACGTGAATTCGATAGCCTGATTTTGCGTGCAAGACGCGCACACAAAATTAGGCTATTGAATTTACCCTAATGAACGGCGATCGCCACGATCGCTGGTAGAGGATCAGATTCGCCACTCATGTTCCAACTGTTTATCAAATTCGATCTGGCCGTTATCGAGTTTGATCAGGCGATCGGCCAGATGGAAATAATGGTCGTCATGGCTAATGATCATGACTGTCTTGCCCTTTGCCTTGAGAGCGGGAAGAAACTGGCTATAAAACAGATCCTTAAATACGGGGTCTTGGTCGGCAGCCCATTCATCAAACAGGTAAATCGGACGATCTTCCAGGTAAGCCGTTAATAGTGCTAGTCGTTTGCGCTGTCCCTGAGAGAGTGCCGTGGTGGAAAGTTTGCCGCGGTCGATAGTGACTTTGTGGTCGAGCTGGAGCTTTTGAATGTAAGTTTTAGCCTGCTGATCGAGATCAGTGCGATCGAGTCCCAGGAGTCGTTCAAATACGTAGAAGTCAGCAAATACAACCGAGAAATGCTGGCGATACCATTCGCGCGTGTGATCATCAATGCGTTGATGGTCTAGCCAGAGTTCGCCCGATTCAGGACTATATAGCCCGGTGAGCAATTTGGCAAAGGTGGATTTGCCGCTGCCATTGCCACCCACGATGAAGATTAGTTCTCCCGCGTGAATGGTGAGGTTAATTGGTCCCAACGTGAAATGAGTATCCTCACCGTCTCGCTGGTAGGGATAAACTACATTCTTCAATTCGAGGGTTTGCCAGGAGGACTGGACAGGTGCCTGATGAGCCGATATCTCAGGGCGATCGCTCAGCGACAGGCCCAGTCCTTTAATTTTTCGTAATGCAATGTTGGATTGAAACACAAATGGAAAACTATTTGTAATATTTTCCATCGGTGCGATCAGGTAGATGAACGCCAGAATGAATCCGGCAACGGTTTGAGGATTAACCGTCATCACCTTGGGTAGAACAAACAGGATTGCTCCAGTAGCAAAAAAGAAGAGTAGTTTACCCAAGCTGGAGGCGATCGCAAACAGGGTCATGCCGCGCACGTTATAGCGGCGAAAGTTCATCGCGGTCGTTTCGACATCTTCGGTTAAAAATGCCTGCCGTCGTTCGGAGTGCAGCTTGAGTTCCTTAATGCCCTCCGTTGCCGTCCGAAAATGCTTAAACAAATGATCTTCTTCATCACGGGCACGCGCCAGAAACCGCTCACCCTGAAACAGGAAGCGATAACAGGTCAGAACGGCCACCCCAATCAGACCAAACACCAGCACTGCCCCGATCCAGGAGAGCCAGATGATATAGGCTAAGCAGCCGATCACAATGGCGATGTCAATACAGAGGAGTGGCAATGTGTACACCGCTCTGGTAATCGCCTGCACATCTTCTGTCAGAGTCGCCAGTAGGCGGGGATTGCCAATTTGCTCAAGGTGACTGAGTTGGGACGACAGGATTTGGCGGATCAAGTGGATTCGCAGTTTAAAGACGGCTTTGTGAGATAGGCGAATCAGCGTGACCTGAGAAATGATGCTGGTCAGTAACGCGAGACTGGCTAATCCTATAAATCCGCCAATGATCAGTGGAATTGAAGTGCTGGAGTAATGGCCGATCGCGTAACTGGTGAGGGCGATCAAGGCGGCTGAACTGATGCCACTGAGAAAGCCTGTCAATGCTGCGATCGCCACCATTTTCCAGGACGATCGCAGCAAAAAGTGAATCAAATCCATGATGGGGGTAATGCACGAAACCGTTTATTAAGGATCATGGATCAATTAAAACCAAATTTTTGATTTTGGAACGTACGGCTCTGCCGTACGTTCCAAAATTAAGGTTCGGGTTTTAATTGATCCACGTTCCTAAGAATGTTAATACACCGCTAGCCCCATCACAGCTTTTACTAATTCCTCAGGTTCAACGGGTTTAGCAATGTGGAGCTGAAATCCGGCGGCGATCGCCGCTTGCTGGTCATATTCAGCGGCATAAGCCGTGAGAGCAATAGCCGGAAGCGATTTCTTTTGGTAGGCCGGATGCGATCGCACGCGTTGCATCAGCGTATAACCATCGATCCCAGGCATTCCAATATCGCTCACTAGAATATCGAAGGGGGATTGTTCGAGCACGGATAGCGCCTCCGTCGCTGACTTGGCGGCTGTCACCAACGCTCCGCTCTGTTCCAGAATAAAGGTTACCAACTCGAGACTATCAACATCGTCATCCACGGCTAATACCCGGAGACCGCTTAAATCTATCAACTGATTTGCGTCCATACTACTTTGCTCCATCGGAGGCGAGGCCACCATCAAAGGCAGTTTCACAATAAAGGTGGCTCCTTGTCCTTCGCCTAAGCTCTCGGCGCGGATGCTGCCACCGTGAAGTTCAACAAGATGACGGGCGATCGACAATCCCAGCCCCAGTCCACCAAATCTGCGGGTGATTTTGCCATCGGCCTGACGAAATGCTTCAAAAATAAACGGTAAGAAATCAGCGCTAATTCCCCTGCCCGTATCGCTGACCGTCATTAATGCATAGGTATCAACTTTTTCCAATCGAACCTCAACTCGACCATCCTGCGGCGTAAATTTAATGGCATTCGACAACAGGTTCCACACTACCTGCTGCAATCGGTTAAAGTCTCCTAAAACAGTTTCCAACCTTGATGTCATCACGGTTTGGAGCTGAATGGATTTGGCTTCAGCCGACAGTCTCACCGTTTCCAACGCTGCCGCAATGGTGGCCGTTAAATCAACAGGGGCAATGTTTAGCCGCAGTTTTCCTTGAAGAATGCGAGAGATATCCAGCAGGTCTTCGATAAGCTGCGTTTGTAATCGCGCGTTGCGTTCAATGGTTTCCAGGGCACGATGAACAGTCGTATGATCATACTCACGCGATCGCAACAGTGTCGTCCATCCCAGGATGGGGTTTAAGGGTGTTCGCAATTCGTGCGAGAGGACGGCCAAAAACTCATCTTTGATGCGGTTAGCAGCTTCCGCCTGGGCGCGATCGCGCTGTGCTGCCCGGTATAAACGAGCATTGTCGATTGCCAATGAGGCGCGTCGGGCCAGTTCTTCGGCTATTTTTAAGTCTCGCTCGTCATACCGCCGCCCCGATTCCGCCGAGACAAACGAGATCACGCCCAAAATCTCATCTTGACTCCGTAGCGGAACCGTCATCACCGATTTGAAGCCCACCTGCCGCAACAGTTCGAGATGGTCTGGGTCGCGAGCGGCCTGCACCAACAGCTCATCCGGAATATCGGGTAACAGGTCGGGTTTTCCAGTACGCAGGGTCAGGGCTGTACCGCGAGCTTCATTGGGATTAAAGGGATATTTTTCCCGAAGTCGTTCCGCCCACTCAACCTTGGCAGGATCAATGTGAGCCAGCGCCAACGGCTCAATCGAACCGTCTTCTTCCCGAATATGAACCGTACACCAATCGGCTAATTCTGGCACCGTAAGCTGAGCGACCCGTTCAAGCGTGGTTTGATAATCCAACGAGGACGCCAGGATCGAACTGATTTCAGATAAATAGTGCAGTTGCTTCTCAGCTTTCCGCTGGGCTTGCTCGGTTTGCTTGCGCTGGGTGATGTCTACCGCCACACCTGCCATCCGAACTGGCTCATGATGCGAATTGTAATAAACCCGTCCCATTGCCGCGATCCAGTGCACCGACCCATCGGGCCAGAGCGTCCGATATTCAACGTTGTAATCTTCGCGATCGCTAATACAGCGCTGAACGACTGCACCAACCCAGCCGCGATCGCCTGGGTGAAGGGCATTTAAGAAGCGCTCATACGTCATCTCCAAATCAGGCGCAATGCCAAAGATTTGTTTACAGCGTTCAGACCAGATCAGCGCTCCAGATGCCAGGTTATAGTCCCACATGCCCAGGTCAGCACTGTCTACGGCTAGCCGCAACCGTTCTTCACTCTCTTTCAGCGCCGACTCTTTTTGCTGGAGGTCATTCAACAAATGTTCGATTTGCTGACGCGATCGCACCTGACTGGTCACTTCGATCCCGTGCAGCAATACTCCTTGAATTTGGCCATCCGCCCCTCGCAAGGCTGGAAACACCGTATGAAAATAGGCTGTTTCTAAAACCCCATCGTCGTTTCGCTCCCATTGCACCGCGGATTCGTCTTGAGTAAATGTCTCTCCAGTTTGATAAATGCGATCGAAAAGCTCAAAATAAATTTGACCTTCTAGCTCTGGAAAAACATCCCGAAATGGCTTGCCAATAATGTCGGAAGAACGACCTGTTAATTTCAGGTAGGTCGGATTGGCAAATTCGAACACATGATCTGGCCCCGTGACGATCGCAATCATAGACGGAAGCTGCATCAAGACGGATTTTAGACGCTTCCGCTCTGCTTCCGCTTCTAATCGGGCGGACTGCTCTAGCTCTAGCAGGCGATCGCGCTCTTGCTCAACCAGCTTGCGATCGGTGACATCCCGAAAATACACGGCTAGACCATCTGCATACGGATAGGCATGAGCCTCATACCAGCGGCCCTCGCCATTCGACTGAGGCGCTTCAACCACTACCGCGACTTGCTCAGCCATCGCTCTATGATATTGTTCATAAAACGCGGTTTCAACTGCTTCTGGAAACACATCCCAGATTCGATGTCCTAATAAGGTTTGGCGCGATCGCTGCGATATTTCTTCAAATCGGTAATTAACGTATGTGAACCGCCATTCGTGGTCTAAGGCCAGGAATGGATCGGTCATGCTTTCTAAAATACGAACAACAGTTGAATTGGTGCGCTGCTCAATGGACTCTAGGGGTTCAAACGGTGCCGTTGACGATGATTGCCATTGTATTTTTTGTTGCTCAAGTTCTGCAACACGTTGTCGCAGCGCTCTTAACTCTTCTAGCAACGCATGATTTGTGCTTTCTTTAGCATCCATTTTGCTGGCTCTTTAAACCCAGAAATCAATCGTCTTGTCCGTCCTTAAATTTTTCTAAGAATGCAACATCTTCAATGGGCACGACGGCTACTAATGCTTTGCCGCGTCGAGTTAGCACCACTCGCTCTTTCCCATAAGCAACCCGATTGATTACTTCTGCAAGCTGAGTTCTAACTTCAACAGTAGAAACATGTTCCATAACGTTTTTTAATTGAGATTTGCAGAGACAGGGATGCTAAGGATTATGGATTTAATAAAACCCGAAACTTGGTTTTGGAACGTGCGGTTCTGCCGCATGTTCCAAAATTAAAACCAGGTTTTAAGTTATCCATGGTTCTAAGGTTCCTAAAAAACGAATCTAAAATGTACATCTTGAACAGAATAGCCTGGACTATAGCTCTCCTACGTGGTTTAAGCATCTATCTTAAGAATGAAGCTTTTTATACTTGGGCGATCGCCATCTACCACAGGCCATTGATGGGCGTGTTAGAGCCACCTGGATTCGGTTTGGACGAGTTAATGCTGTAATATCCGGCGTCAAATCCAGCGTAGAAGCCGCGCCTGAACCCCTCGTCATAGTTCACATCGCCACTTTGGGGAGTTTGTCCAAATGCCTGGTTAGGATTGTAGGCGTAATTGTAAATTCTATAGTTCTGGCCACTTTGATACCCAACGCGATACCCGCGATTGAAGCCATCTTGATAAGTCTCACTATTTTCTATATTTCCGGTAGAAACTTGGCCCAACTGGTTCACATTGACTGTGCCGTTTGAGCTAACCAATTGCAGGACACAAGAGCCATTGGAATAAACTGCCATACTGGCTGCCGTGTTGCCTGTGGTGGTATAAATCGTTCCACCGTCTGAGGTCTGAGCAACGGTGACAGGAGCATTGTTAACCAGATTGGCCTGACGACCATCTCCGAAGGTGAGTAAGGGTTGCCCCTGTGCCCAACTCAAATTTGCAAAATAATTAGCCGTTCTACAGACAATCTCTTCTTGAGCGGTTTGGTTGGCGATCGGTGATGCCGTTGCCTGTGGTGAACTGCTTGCATTCGGAGAGGGAACCTCTGACGGAGAAGGAACTCCTGGCGTAATGGGTTGATCCGAGTTCATCGCAATACAGGCTTGGTAAGCGCGCTGACCATTGATGTCAATGGATGCACTGTTATCTTGAGCCGTACTAAACGTAACTTGACCATTGCTGTAGCGACGTCCAGATTCGGTTGCCTCCTGGGCTAGCGTGACTTCGGGTTGATTAGGCAATCGCAGCAGCAAACTTCCCTGCAAAAACGTCGCTTCAAACGTCTGGCTGTTGCTGCACTGGTAAACATAGGTTCGAACGGTGCTAGCCGGGTTAATGGCAACTCTCTCTTGCGATCGGTTTTGAGACGGAAATAGCCGTGAACATCCTCCAATCAAGATGGTTAGGGTGGCGATCGCCCCCATCATGCGCCCCTGATCTATCCCTCGACTCATGATTGCTGCCTCCTAATCCAATCCTTCCCGCTTGATATATAGCGCTCCTACCTGAAATCTAAACGGGGTGCAGGGGTAGAACCCCTGGCTGGGGAAACAGTCCTCATACCCCTTACACCTTAATTATTAGACTTTATCGGAAATTGGTTTGTAGCGCGGCTCCGCCGCGCTACAAACCAATTTCCGATAAAGTTTAATGAACGTTAATGAACGCTCATTGGTTAACGCTATAGAAGGATGGCCCTCGCTTCTCCACATTATCAAAAACAAGGATCGTAACACCGTTATCTCGACGGTACGGGTATCCGTTCGTTAAATATATATATGGGGACTACTGAGCGATCGCCCTCAGCTTGTCTCAAATATTGAGCATTCCAACCGTTTGCGTATAAAGGTAAGGCTTACAGCCATGATAAAAAAGGTCATTCAGCGCTTAAAAGAGTTAATCCGGCAAAACGCCAGAACATGGTCTGAAAGCTACCTGAGACTGCGAATCATGTGTCCGGTAAAGATGCCCATGAATGAAGCGCGAACCATCTCTGTAGCCATTCCCTTCTTCAATAACGCCAAAATGGCTCATGTTGCATTATTCAATATCCTAAACGATCCGAGAATTGCAGAAATCATAATGGTAGACGATGGCAGCGATCGAGATGCCTTTCAACAGCTAAAACGAAAAGTCAAACCCTTTGCACGAAAGGTCAAACTATTTCGACGCGATGTGAATTTGGGTGCGTTTGCCAATAAAATTCAAGCGGTTGAATTATGCAGTTCAGATTGGGTGATTCTCCTCGATTATGACAACACATTACTTCCTGAATATCTCGATTCGATTTTTAATTTAGACCAATGGGAGGACACAACCATCTATTGTTCGGGATACGCCTATCCTCATTTCAATTTCAGAAAGGATCTGGGTGGAAAAGTCATCGATCTCGATTTAGCGTCGTCAATGGCGGAAAGTAAGATTCTCAATCGGCCCTTTTTCAACGATGGAAACTACTTCTTGCCCAGAAACCGATTTCTTCAATGCGTAAAACCTTTCTGGACATATTCAGTATCTGCTTCCGATGTTATCTTTGCAAACTATCTATGGTTATTTGCCAATAACACACTAACTGTCCTTGAGGATTCAAAATATTTACATCGTGTTCATGATGAAAGCACCTGGTTGAATAACTCAGAGAAATCGCTGCAAGTGATTCAACCGATTCTGAAAAGAATTGAAAATAAGGTCAGTCCCTATGATTGTATAGATCATGATTTTGGTCAAATTTCTAAAGAATGGATTGAACCAACATTAGTTTCGTATCGCTAAATCGCGTGAGTTCAACAAACACATTTTTTTATTCTGCGTGTCGCATAGGTTAAAAAATTAGCGCCATTACAATCACTCGTTAGGTGAGTGCAATGGCGCTATCAACTTTACATCCTCTTAGGTGGCGGCAGTTTTATAGAAACCGTCGAGACGGTTGAGACAACAGGGCATGAGAGCTTTCTCCCAGCTAGAGATTCACCCTGCACCTCGTTCTAATCAACCTTTCGGTTGCTATAATCAGCCTGCATCCCAATCGCTAAATGGGGTTCGCTAATAGCGTTATCACATCTGCATGAGCTAGCACCACATCAGGATTGCGTTGAAAGGCAGCATCGTACTTCACTGCAAAATCATCTCCCAGTTCATCGGGAGTGAGTAACATACCAATGTCTGTGATGAGAGCCGCGATCGCCTCTGACGTAACAGGTTCGTCTGCATGAAGCAACTCATCAATTTGCACAATCAGTTCTGACAAGCGGTGTAACCAGGCAAACTGATCGTGATTGATCACCAGTTGCAGCAG
>DATNPS010000366.1:0-22140 GCA_036703095.1 Crinalium sp.
GCCCCATTTTGGCAAATAGGGCTTGTAGAATATCCATAGTGCTACCTCTCTGGTGTTTTGACTTGATATCTGCACCTTACAAAGAGAGGTAGCTTTTGTCTACCAGACGGTTTTTCTCCCCAAAAACTGTCCGAAGTATTGCTCTTTTTAACTCATTGAGAGTATTTGAAATAATGTTTAATTTCTCGTTGCGACGAATATTTCTGATTGCTTTTTGTTTAACCAGTCTAACCGCGTGCAATGCTGCTACAGATAGTGCAGAACTCAAGGCACTGGAGACTAAGCTCGCTGCAACACAAACTGAAGTTGCAGAATTAAAAACTGAAATCGCAACGTTGCAAAGCCGTCAGGTTGGAATCGATTGTGAAAAATGGCTCAACTTGAAGGGATTTGAACTACAGGTACTCCTCACAAATGGAGGTCAGGATGGCTCAATTGATCTACACGACGAACTCATCACTCGACGGCTACATCGAGGATAGGGATGGCAAATTTAACTGGACAGCACCAGATGAGGAATATTTCAGGTTTATCAGTAACCTCGTGCGGGAAGCTGGCACTTATCTTTACGGACGGCGAATGTATGAGACCATGATGGTTTGGGAAACTGACCCCAACTTAGCTGCTGAGTCTCCACTCAGGCGCGACTTCGCAGAGATCTGGCAAGCAGCCAATAAAATTGTGTACTCCAAGACATTGGAGAAGGTATCTACTTGCAAAACACAGCTTGAGCGAAGCTTCGATCCAGAAGCCATTCAGCAATTAAAAGAGGCTGTTGAACAGGATATCCTCATCGGTGGTGCTGAGCTTGCTGCCCACGCCTTTCGATCCGGATTGATCGATGAGTGTCATCTGTTCCTCCTGCCGATTATTGTAGGAGGCGGCAAACCAGCCCTCCCAGACAACGTTCGATTGGATCTCGACCTTTTAGAGGAACGCCGCTTTGGCAGTGGCGTGGTTTTCCTCCGTTATCGAACCAAGCTTGAAAACTCTAATGAACTCATCAATTAACATATGAAAAGCAAGCAAATTAGCCATAACGGAGTTCAGCTTTTTTCAGAATCCTTTGGTTCTCCAGATGATGCTCCAATTTTGTTGATCATGGGAGCGATGTCTTCTGGTGTTTGGTGGTCAGAAGCGTTCTGCCATCAGTTAGCGGCTGTGGGACGATATGTGATTCGTTACGACCACCGGGATACTGGACAATCCACGAGCTACGAACCTGGACAGAGCAGCTATTCAGTTGAAGATCTGGCAGATGATGCCTTTTGTCTTCTGGATGGCTATGGACTTGAGAGTGCCCATATGGTTGGAATGTCCCTGGGAGGCTATCTGGCTCAACTTATGGCGCTCAAACAGCCTCAACGAGTCAAAAGTCTGACCTTGATTGCTTCAGAACGGCTGGCTGAAGCAGATCCTACTCTGCCTGAGATTGATCCATCCGTTCTCAACTACCATGCAAAAGCGGGTGAACTGGATTGGACAAACCGCGGAGCAGTGATTGAATATCAGGTTGGGGCATGGCGATTACTGTCCGGTTCAGCCCATACCTTTGATGAGTCATTGATTCATGAATTAGCAGGGGCAGACTTTGATCGCACTCCCGATCCCACCACTGCGTTTAACCATGCTCTGCTTGGGGGCGGGGAGCAATGGCTGGGTCGGCTCGGCGAAATTGCGGCTCCAACCCTGATCATTCATGGCACAGAAGATCCTGTTCTACCCTATGCTCATGCTCTGGCATTGAAAGCAGAGATTCCCCAGGCTGAATTACTCACACTCCAGGGAACAGGGCATGAACTGCACCCCGGTGACTGGCCTGTCATCATTGAAGCAATCCAGCAGCACACCGTATCATGAAAAACTGTGAGTATAAACGATCGCCACATTGAGTTAATCCATCAGTTATTTTCAACAGCAGACCAGATCAATTTGCCTCTATGGTTGCAGGGCGGTTGGGCAATCGATGCCAAACTAAATCGCATCACCCGCGACCATGAGGATATTGATATTACCTATCCGGGCGATCGCACCACTGAGTTTCTGGCATTACTGCACTCCCTTGGTAGTGTCATTACAGAACAAACTTCCTACGGTTTTTTGGCAGAAATGCAAGGCATTCTCCTGGACTGTGAGCCTTGTATTCGTGTTGGAGAGAGCTATGAGCTAGAAGGCTTACCTCCGGGAACCTGCCCACTCGAACCTACAGGAAGTCTTGGTGGTCAATTACTCCGTTGTACCAGTTGGGAAGCGATTCTCTGGGATTATTTTTACTACATTGAAAAAGTTCCACAAAGCGAGTGGCGACCCAAAGATTTTTCGAGTTTTGCGATCGCCAGAGAATCCTTTGGTGAAACTGCAACGCAAAACTTACACGAGCAATTCAAACATTTTTTTGCTTCACCCCTTGACCCTGACGGAACGTGAGGTTCCTAATATAGATTCATTCACAGATTAAGGTTGTCTGCACTGGGTCAGGAGGGAAAGATGCAATCGGTTGCACTCAAAGTCGGTGATCTGGCGAAGCAACCTGGGTTTTCGGTACGGACAGGTAAACTCACGCCCCGCTTACTGGCATCAGTGTTACCTCATTTGTCTCTCTCAAAACATCAGTTGAACAGGACTTGCGTAAGCCCTGTTGAATTGAGAGAACAGCAGCCCTTAATAAATGATCTGCTTACAGATTGGACAGATCCCTCCCATTAGAGGGATGTCGATATTCAAGGCTTTAATGCAACCGTTGGAGAACCTTTAAAAATCGCCCAGAAGCTTAATTTTCTGGATTTTGGCAAGCGATATACTTTGGAGTGATTGACCGTTCTTCATCGAGGGGAGTTTAATGATCCATCTCGATCAATTGATTACCACATTGATGCAGGTGGCAATAGACAATTCAGGAGCCGAAATTGGCACTCTGGTTCTCCTGGAAGAGGATCAACTCACTGTTGTGGCTCAATGCAGCGGAAATAAACCGTGTGACCTGGAAAAAATTGCTGTTGCCGATTGTGCAACGATTCCTGTCTCCGTCATTCACTCGGTAGAACGCACTCAAGAAACTTTAGTGCTTGATGATGCAGTCAGCGAACCGCCTTTTTCAACTGATCCTTACATTCAACAGCACCAGACGCGATCGCTCCTCTGTCTACCTATTCTCAATCAAAGTCAGTTGATTGGCATTCTTTATCTGGAAAATAATCTCAGCGCTGGAGTGTTTACCCGCGATCGCTTGCAAATCCTGAAACTGTTGATTGATCAGGCAGCAATTTCACTCGAAAATGCTCGGCTGTATGAACGGCTCGCAAACTATACCGAAACACTGGAAAGGAAACTAGAAGCGCAAACTCAAATCTTACAGCAGGAGATTAGCGATCACGAACGCACAGAAGACGCATTACGACAAAGTGAAGCGAATTATCGCAATCTGTTACAGACCGCGAATTCAGTCATCATTCGCTACGATCCACAAGGACGAATTCACTACATCAACGATTATGGGGTAAAACTCCTGGGCTATGAAGAACATCAGATTCTAGGGCGAACCTTATTTGAAACGATCATTCCAGACATCGAAATCTCTGGACGCGATGTTAAACCCTTTGTTCACAATTTACTTCGTAATCCTCAAGCGTACCCGCAAGGTGAGGGGGAAAACCTGTGTCGAGACGGTCGGCGCGTTTGGATGGTCTGGTCGAATCAAGCTATCTTCAATGATCGGGGAGAGGTCGTTGAAATCTTATCGGTGGGCAATGACACTACTCAGCGTCGGCAAGCAGAAGAAGCATTACAACGTAGTGAAGCCAAGTTCCGCAACATCTTTGAAAACTCCCTGGTTGGCATCTACCGAACCCGCACCTGTGATGGATTAATTCTCAATGCCAATCAACGCTTTGCCGATCTGTTTGGTTTTGATTCACCCCAAGAGATGATTGGAATTGAACACACCATAGGCTATTGGGTCAATCCCAGCGATCGCCAACGAGGCATCGAGGTGATGAAGCGGGATGGGGAAGTGCGAAGCTATGAAGCACAGATGCGAAAACGAGATGGGACAGTATTTTGGGGGCTTTTCTCTTCTTATCTGAATGCAGACGATGACTACATCGAAGGAGTGATTGCGGATATTAGCGACCGTAAACAGGCAGAAGTCGCGTTGCAAGCCTCTGAAGCAGAACTGCGATCGCTTTTTTCAGCCATTCCCGATCCAATGTGTATTTTCAATGGTGAGGGACAATTGATCTGTGCAATTCAGGGAAATCCGTCTTATGGAGAGTTATATCGGGAGGAGTACACTGGCAAAACCCTGCATCAACTCTATGTCAGGGAACAAGCCGATGAATTCCTGAGTTACATTCAGCAGGTGTTGAGCACCCAACAAGTCATCACCGTTGAATACAGCCAGTGGATAGCCGGACGAGAAATCTGGTTTTCGGCTCGCATTGCCCCCATTCGGCATGAGCAGGTGATTTGGTTAGCGCGAGATATTACACCGCAAAAGCAAGCAGAAGCCGCGTCGATTCTGGAAGAACGCAACCGCATGGCACGCGAAATTCACGATACCCTCGCTCAGTCGTTTACAGGTATTCTGGCTCAGGTGGGAGCGGCAAACCAGGTACTAACGGATGATGTAGAAGCGACTCAGGCGCACTTGGACCTGATCAAAGAATTGGCACGAACTGGACTGACTGAAGCACGGCGATCGGTCGTCGCGCTCCGTCCTCAGCTTTTGGAGGACGGCAGTCTACAGAGCGCTCTCCATCGTCTCGTCGCTCAGATTAGAGCTGCTGCAATGGATACCACTTTGTATTATGAGATTGAGGGTGCAGTGTATGCTCTACCGCCTGAAGTTGAGAGTAACCTACTGCGAATTGGGCAGGAAGCCTTAACCAATGCAATGAGACACGCTCATGCTGACAAAATTCGAGTGGAGTTAGTTTACGATCGCAATCGATTCTGCTTGCGCGTGAAAGACAATGGACAGGGCTTTGGAGTCGGAAGTATTCCAGCCTCTCAGGGGTTTGGCTTACTCGGTATGAGCGAGCGGGCAGAGCGCATCGGTGCACAACTCACAATAAGGAGTCAACCCGGACAGGGAACGGAGATGATTGTCACTGTCAATCGGGAGTAGCAACACGATGAACCAAGCTATAAACATTCGGGTTCTGATTGCAGACGATCATGCCATTTTTCGGCAAGGATTAGCCACGATTATTAACCGTGACCCAGAGATGCAGGTGATTGCCCAAGCTGAAAATGGGGAACAGGCGATCGCGCTATTTGAGGAACATCAACCAGATGTCACGCTGATGGATCTGCGAATGCCAGAAGTGGAAGGCGTTGCTGCCATCAGTGCAATTTGTGCGATCGCTAAATCTGCTCGGATTATTGTGCTGACGACCTATGATAGTGACGAAGATATTTATCGGGGATTGCAGGCAGGCGCAAAAGGCTATCTGTTGAAAGAAACTGAACCGGACGAGCTTCTAAATGCCATTCGTACTGTTCATCGGGGGCAGCAGTATATTCCGCCTGATGTGGGCGCAAAGTTAGTTCAACGGCTCAGCAATCCAGAACTGAGTGAACGAGAACTAGAAGTGCTCCGCTCACTGGCACAGGGAATGAGTAATGCCGATATTGCAACTGCTTTGAGTATTGGTGAAGGCACGGTTAAATCTCATGTCAATCGGATTTTGAATAAGTTAGATGTCAGCGATCGCACTCAAGCGGTGATTGTTGCTGTTAAACGTGGCATTGTCAGTTTATAGGGTTGCTGTAGTCAACGGATAACTATCAGTCTTCGTTCAAGCTGTCCGTAACCGTTCAATGTCTCGAATGGGCGGCGCACCGAACAAGCGCGAATATTCCCGGCTAAACTGTGAGGGACTTTCATATCCCACCTGGTAGGCAGTAGATGTCGCATCGAAATCCTCAGTGAGCATCAGACGACGCGCTTCTAACAGTCTTAACTGCTTCTGATACTGAAGCGGACTCATCGAAGTGACTTGCTTGAAATGCTGATGGAACGACGAAGTAGACATCCCGATCTGACTCGCTAAATCCTCGATCCGCATCGGCTTGGTAAAATCAGATTTGATTTGTTGAATCGCTAAAGCAATTCGCTGCATATTACTGCCGGATGTGGCAATTTGACGCACGGCTTCCCCTTGTTCACCCAACAGCAGATGGTAATAGAGTTCACGAATCATTAACGGTGCCAGCATGGAGATGTGTTGCGGAGTGTCTAAGAGCTTGACGAGGCGAAGGGCACACTCCATCAAGGCTGGATCAACGTTGCTAACCGATACACCTCGAACAGAGTTTTCTTTCTTTATCGAACTGGTACCCATTTGGGCAACCATCTCACACAATTGCATCAAGTCTAAGTTCAGCTTCAGCCCTAAATACGGCTTGTCAGGTGTCGCCTCAGTCACAAAGCCACTCAGCGGTAAATCAACGGAAACGACGAGATACTGCATTGCACCATACTGATATGTCTCCTCACCCAGAAATGCTTTTTTCTGACCTTGAACGACGATCGCCAGGATGGGTTCATACACGCTATGAGGTGCGGTAGATACTGTATCTGAGCGCGCAAAGTCTAATTGCTCGATCGCCGTAGGTTGGATAATGTTGCCGCTGGATTTGGTATGCCGCACGATCCGTGTGGCGATTTCTTGGCGGTGATCCGCGATTATGTCAGGGCGAGAGATTGCGACTGTCATAGCAGAGACTCGACTAACTCAATACCTTACAGTTGCCATTATAGAATCTCTGCAAACGATCACTCTGGAGAATTAGGCAATCATCAGATAGGTTTGGGCATTTCAACACCAGCTTTTCAAACCTATGCTGAACTCAGACAAATAGACAAGATGAGGATCAGGCAATGATGCAAGAAGGCAAAAATCGCCTGAGTGACCGGAATGATTAATGAGCAGGAGAACCTTATGTATGTAGTTTTTGGAGCGACGGGACAGACAGGTTCAGCAGTGGCTAACGCTTTGCTTGAGAGAAATTTTCCAGTGCGCGTTGTCTTGCGCTCTGATAAAGCTGCCAGTACATGGCGAGAGAAAGGTGCAGACGTAGCGGTTGCCGAAGTCACTGATGTCGAAGCGATGACCGCCGCGATGCGTGAAGCGGATGCCGTCTATGTGATGAACCCACCTGCTTACAACGTCAGCGATATGTTTGCGCTGGCAGAACAGATCGGCGAGTGTTATGTTGAAGCCCTTACAAACGCTGATGCACGGAAGGTCGTGTTACTGTCTTCGGTTGGTTCACAGCACGCTTCCGGTACGGGCAACATTTTGACGACCCATATTTTAGAGCGCATGTTGGGCAACTTGGCAGTTCCCGTCACAGTTCTGCGAGCGGCAGCGTTTATGGAGAATTGGGGGAGTGCCGCCGCGATCGCTGCCGAACAAGGGGTACTGCCCAGTTTTTTTGCTCCACTCGATCGTCGGCTGCCTATGGTTTCGACCGAAGACATCGGGCGCATTGCGGCTGAAGCCATGATTGAAGACTGGAAAGGTCAGCGCATCATCGAACTGCATGGTCCGATCGACTACTCACCAAACGATGTCGCTGCTGCTTTTGCCGCTGTGCTTAACCGTAATGTACAGGCAATTGCTGTTCCCGAAAGCGACTGGCAAGCAACGATGTCCAGCTTTGGCTTTTCACCTGAAGCCATCAACAGCTACAGCGAGATGATGCGCGGTTTCAACTCTGGTCATATCGTCTTTGAAAGTAGCCCAGAGATAGAAACGCGCACCGGACAAACTGCAATAGAAGCTGCTGTTGATAGATTGACTGGAAGCAAATCCAAGTAAAAATTAGCTTGAGGAGATTGAAATAGTGCGTTATTTAAGTCAAATTTTCACGGGAGCAGGACTGATTGGGCTGTTGGCTATTCCGGTGATGATGCAAGCTCGCGCGAAGGCAGAGATTCAATCGAATGTGACTGCGTTTGGGTCAAGTGATTACCCGACAGTATTGAATCAACAGTCCTTCCTGCTTCAGCCTTCAGCGATCGCAGACTTGTCCCAAGCAATTCCGTCTAATCCAGCAGATGCACAAGCAACTCAGATGATCGAGCAACGCAATAAAGCAATTGTCCAGCAGTCTTTCGACCAATGGCGCAACGGAACTGGCAGTGCCTTTGATCTGCTTGCCCCGGATGTAACCTGGACAATTACTGGGACGGGTGCAACTGCGGGCACATATCGCAGCCGACAAGCATTACTCGATCAAGTCGTTAGCCCGACCAGTGCCCGATTATCAACTCCAATTGTCCCGACTGTACGCGGCATCTGGGCGGACGGCGATATGGTGATCGTGCTGTGGGACGGGGAGGCGATCGCCAGAGATGGCAGAGCGTATCGGAACACCTACACGTGGTATTTCCGCATGAAAGACGACCAGGTAATCGAAGCGATCGCCTTCCTAGACATGAACAAGTTTACAGAATTGTGGACAAGGGTTTCACCTTCATGACCCAGGAAATGGAAATCAATATTTAGTTTACAGCACTCAACTCGAACAGAAAGGAAAACAACGATGTTAAACATTGAGAACAAAGTCATTGCGATCACTGGAGCCAGTAGCGGGATTGGCGAAGCCACAGCTAAGTTACTCGCTCGAAACGGTGCAAAGGTGCTTTTGGGCGCACGGCGCACCGAAAAGCTCGAAAAGATTCTTGAGGAGATCCACACCTCAGGCGGTACAGCAGAATTCAAAGCCGTAGATGTCACCGATCGAGAAGATGTGAAACAGTTCATTGGGTTTGCGAAAGACAAGTTCGATCGCGTCGATGTCATCTTTAACAACGCAGGCGTGATGCCTCTATCCCCGATGAATGCTTTGAAGGTCGAGGAATGGGACAACATGATTAACGTGAATATCAACGGGGTGTTGAATGGGATTGCAGCAGCTTTGCCGATTATGGAAGCGCAAGGTAACGGACAAATCATCAATACTGCGTCGATTGGTGCCCATGTGGTAGTGCCCACTAGCGCAGTTTACAGCGCGACCAAGTACGCCGTTTGGGCAATCTCCGAAGGACTCCGGCAGGAGTCAAAAATGATTCGCGTCACCGTCATCTCTCCCGGCGTGGTTGAGACCGAACTCGGCTCTGATATCACCGACGAGCCAACAAAAGGCTTCTTGAAAGAACTTCGCAAAGATGCACTCCACCCAGATACGATCGCGAGCGCTGTCCTGTATGCTGTGTCTCAGCCAAATGATGTCGATGTCAACGAAGTGATTGTCCGCCCGATCCGCCAGATGATGTAGGCAACCGCTCTTGAGCACGTCAGACGGATAGGGTTGACCGTACAATTGAGCGTTCAATCTAACTTGAGTTATAGCCAGCCTTCTATTTTAAGAAGGATCGGCTGCTCCACCAAATTGCAGCCTGATAATGTTAACTCACTGTAGACGACAGCTTGAGAGTGATTTTCTATATTGAATGTATGCAAATCAAGATGCAGTCAATGGATTGAGCGAGTCAATTGCAAGGTTCTATGCGTGCTGCAAATGTAGAAAAATGAACGACGATCGCAGCCACAGTTCTTTACTTGTCCCGCCTTCAACCCAAGATTGGATGCAAGGTGTGCTAAGCGCCAGGGTAGTGCTGGTGATGTATGGAGACTATCAGTGCCATAAAAGTGCGGACGTTTACAAGCTGATCAAAGGGATCAAACGAGATCTGAGTGATTCCTTTGAAGCGGATGATTTATGTTTGATATTCCGTCACTTTCCGCAGGTACAAATTCATCCTTATGCTCAACGGGCTGCTGAAGCTTCCGAAGCTGCTGCTGCCCAAGGACAGTTTTGGGTGATGCACGATACTTTATTTACGCATCAACAAACGCTGGAGAATGGTTATCTGATTGAATACGCCAATGATTTAAAACTTGATATTCCTCAGTTTCTCAGAGACTTGTCTAAACACGTGCATGGCGATCGCATCAATGAAAATGTTGAAGGCGGAATACACAGTGGCGTAACAACTGCTCCAGCCCTATTTATCAACAACATTCGCTATACCGGATGCTGGAAAAAGACAGAGTTGATGACAGCTATTGTTGCTGCAAATCACTAATCTCTATTTCTGTCTGCCTCACCGAAATTCACCAAAAACAGGTTCACTAACATGATGCAAATCATTCATAGCGACAAACAGGAGAAAGATGATGAAATTAACCACAACACAGCGATCAACTTCTAGAATCACTGCGATGCTTGCTAAAACCACTCTATCAGTTATCACAGTGACAGGAGTGGTTGGGGGGTTACAGACGCATTCAGCGATCGCTACTCCTCTACCTCAACAATCTCCTATTCTCGTTGCAACCGCCTACACAGATCTGACGTTGCCAACTTTAAGACGGGGCGATCGCGGTAGAAGTGTACAAATGTTGCAGCAAATTCTCTCGGATAATGGATTCTTGCACGCTGCTGGAGTCAGGTTGGGAAATCCAAATGGTGCTGCTGTTGATGGGATATTTGGCGCGATTACAGAGTCTGCGGTGAGAGATTTGCAACAACGCTACAACATCCCCGTTACAGGACAGGTCAACCCCGTGACTTGGGAGGTACTGGATATGCGAGAGAATCCCTATCGATCGCCACTGCCTTGGCAATCGTGAGGCTGCGATCGACTGTCAGTACAGCCAGAATCATAGAATGAAATCTTGAGGAATCACGAAATGCAAAACCAGAATATAGATTCAATCCAAAGCCTCTTTCAAAGCCGCTTAGCAACGCTTGAACATCTCTTAAAGTCAGCTCAGACTCATTTTGGTGATGACGAGTCGTTTCTGCAACAACGCCTTGCGGCTGATATGTTTCCCTTCGGGACACAGATTGCTTTCACCTGTAATCAACCCCGTAACTTTGCGCTCTGGTGCGAGGGTAAACCTGCGGATAATTTAGATCCAGATGTCACCTCTCTTGCACAGGCATACGAACATATCGCAAACACGAATGAACTGCTATCGAGCATTCACGTTGAAGACACAAAGCTAGCTGAGATGACGCGCATTTACGACCAGAGCCTCTACATCGATCTATCGGGTAGTGCTTATGTGAATGAAATGCTGATTCCAAACTTTTACTTCCATCTGGTCACCGCTTATGACATTCTTCGCATGGCTGGTGTACCCCTTGGGAAACGAGATTACATGATGCACCTAGTGCCCCTAATCAGGCAGGGCTGAAGCCTAATCATTCAGATGCAGTGAACCTGTTGGGCGTACACAATCCCTCTACACATCGACCGTACAGAGTTTTTCGTTGAGTTCGGAAGCAAGACCTGAGTTAGCAAGTGTCTTTACTCTGTTAAATCTAGCAGTACTAATTCCCTGCGATCATTTTTGCAATCCAAGCACTACATATATGCACAAGTGAAGGAGACAAAAATGAGAATCAACGCAACCAAAGGAAGCAGGGAAGCGGAACGGAAATGAAAGACGCAACTTACGTGGCGGCTGCGAGGTGGGGCAAGTATCGGGGGTGGCGGTATCCTCTGGGACTGGTGATCATCCTCTTTGCGTGGCTGGTCGTCGGTAGTGGTGCTAGTGTACTTGTCGCGTTCACGCTCGGCGGTCAGATAGACCCCTCGGCGCTCGGAATCGTGGAATACTACCTGTTTGTCATGGCGAGTTTCCTGATCTTCCTTGCGGGAGTCCTGATCGCTGTCTCCCTTGTCCATCGCCGCCACCCCCGGACGCTCGTCACGGCGTGGGAGCGGATAGACTGGCATCGGGTCGGTCAGGGATTCGTGGCTTGGTTCGTGCCGTACTGCCTGATCGGTGGGCTGGGACAGTATCTCTTCTACCCGGATACCTTCTCCTTTAACTCCGACCTCTTAACGTTCGCACGCTTCATCCCGATCGCACTGATCTTCACGGCGATCCAGATCACCACCGAGGAGCTTTTCTTCCGTGGATACATTGTGCAGGGTGCGAGCCTGATCTGGAGCAACCGCGTTTTTCTGGCGATCGTGCCAGCCGTGATATTCACCCTGCCGCACCTCCTTAACCCGGAGGTGTCCGCAGGCGGCTGGCTCACAGTCTTTTCCAACTACCTCTTTGTTCCGGGTCTGGTGTGGACTGTGGTCTCATTGATTGACGGCACCACTGAACTCGCGATCGGCGTACACTTCGCAAACAACATCGGCGGGACACTCCTGTTCAACATTACTGGAAGTGCCTTGCCCTCACCCGCTCTGTTCACCATCAGCGAGTACCACGCGACCTACGGGGCGCTAGCAGTGCTGGTTGCAGTACCCGTGTTTCTGGCGATCGCCTACGGGGTGTTCAAGCAGGAGCCGCCCCAATCCGTTTCCCAGAGCCACTAGAAGGGGCGTTGGTGACCCCAGCAAATCCCGAACCCATCAGCAACTGAAGTCAGCAACCCGATAAAAGGAGTCAATTATCATGCCTCGTGTTTCTGCAAATCACCTGCGGGAGCCGGGAAAGCCCCCTTCCGCGTCCTCGGCTCGGTCTAGCAAAACCTCCCGTCCGGGCTGGCCCGAGATTATTGTTGGACTCGTCGTCTATTTAATTGTAGGGTTCGGAGGCGTCTCGCTGTTCAAGCAACTCGGTCTTGACCCCGTGGTCCACGGTCTGATCTTAACTGCATGGACTGGTGTCGCCACGCTGATCGCGTTCGCGGTGGCTGCGCGGCTGCGGATTCGTTCCCTGAGTGCCTTCGGCGTGCGTCGAACCTCCGGACGCTGGCTCCTGATCGGCATTGGAGTAGGACTGGTTGCCTTCGTGTTCAAGAGTCTGGCGATCCTAGCCTGGGTTCAGATCACTGGGGAGACGAACAATGTCCAGGATGTTTACGGAGATGGCGCTCGCGGCGGGTTACTGTCTCTGGTTTTGAGCACGGTATTCATTGCGGTCTTCTCACCCCTTGGTGAGGAACTGCTCTACCGAGGCATCGTCACCAACGCGCTGCTGCGCTACGGCCCGTTCGCTGGGGTCGTGGGCAGCACTGTGATCTTCGCTCTCATGCATGGGATCAACAATATCTTTCCCGCTGCTGTGGTGGCTGGTCTTGCCACCGCCGAGGTCTTCCGCCGAAGTGGATCGATCTGGCCGGGTCTCGTCGTCCACTTCGTTTTCAACCTGCCCTCGTTCCTGCTGATGGTGCTGTTCACCAGCACGGGCTAATAGGACAGATCATCTGGAGGTTAAACCAATGGCAACTCTGAAACAATTCGGGATTTTGTTTGTATTGGGCAATGTGGGAATTGTCATGTTCACGATCGCGTCTATTCCTTCAGTCGAGCAACAGTTAGCGAAACTGTCGCCAGAAAGACTGGAAAAAGTACCTCCATTGTGGACTTTAATGCTTCTGCAAGGACTACAGTATTCAGTTCTACTGGCAATCAGCATTCTAATCGGAATTGGTTGTGCCTATCGTGTTGGATTACACTCTCATTTGATTGATCATTGGGTGTTTCACACCGCTAAATCTCTATCTTTTGCCGTTGAGATGAAGTGGAGTGTGGGTGTGGGTGCAGCGGCGGCGATCGTTCTCTTTTTGCTCGATCGGTTGATGCAACCTGTCCTACCTGAAGCACTACGGGCAGCCAATACAGAACCAAGTTGGTTGAATTTGCTTACAGCAATGTCCTATGGCGGCATCACTGAGGAAATTCTGCTGCGCTGGGGCTTAATGTCACTGTTTGTTTGGATCGCGTGGAAAGGGCTAAAACAAGGCGTTACATTGCCGAGCCAAGGAATTTATCAAGGTGCGATCGTTCTAGCCGCGTTGGTATTTGGACTACTACACCTGCCAGCGACTGCTGCGATCGTTCCCCTCACTCCAGTTGTAATTATTCGGGCGTTGTTACTGAATGGGATTGCGGGAATTGCGTTTGGCTGGCTCTTTTGGCAATATTCGCTAGAAGCTGCAATGTTAGCCCATATAAGCGTTCATGCCTTTTCCTTTGTTCTTAGCGGTTTACTGGCAAGGTTTGTCTAAGCTTTTTTCTAACGTGATTTCCATGACTATTTCAAGAGAGAACAGTCAGTCTTAGATTTTAGGAGAAACAGAATGATGCTTCAGAATAAGGTGGCTTTAGTGACTGGAGGCGCATCGGGAATTGGTCGAGCTACCGCGATCGCCTTCGGTGCTGCGGGAGCCAAAGTAGTCTTCTCGGACATCCGCAGTGTAGAAGGTGAAGAAACTGCTGATTTGATTCGCGAGACTAGGGCGGAATGCTTGTTCGTGAAATCAGATGTATCGAGTGAGGCGGATGTCCGGGAATTGGTGCAGAAAGCGATCGCCACCTACGGCAAACTCGATTGTGCCTTTAACAATGCTGGAATTGATCTGGCTGTTAAACCGCTGCATGAACAATCGGTAGAGGATTTTGACAAGATCATGTCGGTCAATGCGCGAGGGCTATTTCTGTGCATGAAATATGAAATTCAACAGATGCTGACCCAGGGCGCAGGCGTGATCGTGAACAATTCATCAACGAACGGTCTGGTTGCGCTGCCAGGGATCTCTCCCTACGTTGCCAGCAAACATGCAGTGATGGGGCTGACGCGATCGGCTGCCCTCGATTATGCCAAACAGGGTATTCGGATCAATGCTGTCAATCCGGGTCCCATTGCGACTGACCTCATGGCTCGTAGTGCTGACCAGATGGGCATCACGTTCGATGATTTAGGGTCTATGACTCCGATGGGTCGGATCGGTCAGGCAATGGAAATTGCTCAAGCGGTTGTTTTTCTCTGCTCTGATGCTGCCAGCTATATTACGGGACAACCTTTAGCGATTGATGGTGGATATACAGTGAGTTAATTTTTGAGTGTTGATGGCTAATGGTGGACTCACAGTAAATCGAACCATCAACAAATCACGATGATTCATTGAAGTAATGGTCAACTCTACAGTTTTAAGGTGGTCAATCAAATGATTCAGTACAAAGATTTTGCGCCTCGGATTACTGAACAGGGACCCCTCGGCGGACCTTCCGATTACGAATCTTTTTCGGAGGTTGTGAGTGCTGTAAATCAGTGGATCGAAAGTGCAACGATACAGGTAATCAATGTTGAAACGGTTGTTTTACCCGATCGGATTGAAGGCACCAGTGATGATGTCTACGGAGTGACGACCAGTAATGCTTTCCACCCAGTGATGATCAGTCAGGGTCTTGCAATCAATTGCTTTCAATGTGTGCGTGTCTGGTACAGAGAATAAGCTTCAACAGAGAAGAAATAATGAAACGATTTACCTTGTTTACTTTCCTGTATCTTGCGCTCGGAGTTTGCCTGACAGCGATCGCGTTGGGATACCCAAATCTGCCTTCGGGGATTCAAACCAGCATGTTCATCAATGCAGGAGCATCCTACCTTGTTTGTCTCTTCAGTACCTTCCCTTTTTGGCGGGAGGCGACGCTCCGCTCCTATCGCAGACGGAATTCGTTGGTCATTCTACCCTGGTTGGTGATTGGAGTGAATATTATTGTGACGGTCTGGGAGCTTCAGAGTCAAAACTGGACAATGGAAGCCATTTTACAAGCGTTTTCGCGGCTATTAGTCGTCTTAATATTTGTGGAAATGATTGTGATTACATGGCGAGTGAATCCTGAAAATTAGGGATGACAATCTGCAAATTCCTGAATCGCTCGATTCATCGTTCTGTTGATAAAAACCGCTCTCACACGGGTTGGGCCGAATAGTACAGATATAGAGTTGCACTTCAACTCTGGGGTGAGCATTATGGTGCAGCATGAATGGCAAGATGAAACACGACAGTTGGCGATCGCACCTCGCCTGTGGCTCTGGTGGACATTGGCTACTACAATCGCGGGGGCGATCGTTGGAGCACTGGAAGAGTCAGGATTTCAGTTTATAGCAACCATATTTTTTACAGGTTTGTTGATTGGCGCAGCCCAATGGCTCGTTTTGCGCCAGTACATTCCTAAAGCCTTTTGGTGGATAGTGGTTAGCGCACTGGGATGGACTTTTGGGCTATTGCTGGTGAGTTTTTTCATCACACCCCTTTTTGATCCGCTTGTTCCATTCCTGAGCACACTGGGCGCATGGCCAGTTTTTTGGTCGAATTTGGTCACACGGCCGATTGAACTGGCTATTTTTGGCGTGGCTCAGTTTCCGATTTTGACACGATTTGTCCGTAAAGCAGAATGGTGGATCTTGGTCAGCGCTTTAGGAGGTGCGTTATATGGAGCAAGTGGCTCAACTGTCGCCTACATTTTGCCGCCAGGGCTACCGCCAGCACCATTCTCGACAGCATTGATCTATGGATCAGGTTGGCTAAGCTACGGCATCGTTACCGGAATTTGTCTGCAATGGCTGCTGCGTCATCAACCCCGGTAGGGCATTACAGCACAAAAATCAGTGTAGAACAGGCAGCAATCGGCAAAGTTCTCATGAGCGAGGAGGGAGCAAGTTCAGCTTCAACCTTCATCCCTACTCATACACAGTAGGGGCAAAACCTTTGTGAGCAGGATAAGTGGCTACCACTACCCATCTATTACCAGCGATCGCTACAGGTACACGGACAGAAGCTGCTTAAGCTCCTTACCTTTCAGCATCAAACTTGCGATTAGCGTCGAGGCGCAACTCGAAGGAATCGCAACATACCTATCAAGAAAACGACAGATATGTGGGCTTTTGCCGCTCACTGGATGGGGATGAAGGTGAAGTAAGCGAAACGATCGCAGACGATTTATAACCCCGGATGCGGTGGTTTTCACTCTTGAGCATCACTGCATCCATCATCAAATATCGGAGCTAAAACATGTCACGCAAAACGATCGCTAACAAAGACCAGTCTCCACAACGACCACTTACTCCCAGTGTCAAACACCCGCTTCGGCGATTTCTTCGCAAACCCTTTCAGATCATTCGCACTAATTTTCGCGCCTACTTCACCATCAACGCCATCGTGTATGGCTTAGTCATCACCGGGTTCGTAGCGGCACTGATTTTTCCCAATCTGGGCGCAACTCAGGCAGCCATCCAGGAAGACAACGGAACGGCGGATCTTGTCCGATCGCTATTCAATAACCCCTGGCTTTTCGCGCTGACTATCCTGGGAGTCAACCTTACGACCGGCGCGCTGTGGATCGTGCTCCCTTCGCTGATCGTTCCCTTCGCTGGCATCGCCATGTTTGCGTATAAGACGTTCACTCTCGGTTTAGTTATGGCTCCGACTACCAAGATTATGACGGTGGCACTGATCCCGCACTCGCTGACAATACTCATCGAATTCCAAGCTTACGCTCTCCTGATGCTTGGCGCATACATCCTTGGTCGGTCTTGGGTTCGCCCCGCCGCCATCGGCACTCGGAACCATCGTCAGGGTTACGTCCGTGGGCTACAACAGCTCGGTTGGCTGAGTCTGTCCACGCTCCCACTGTTCATCGTCGGCGCGATCTGGGAGGCGTTCTCGCTGCGCTACCTGGTTCATCCGCTGACCCAATGGTTGTTGTAGCCAGTAGGCTATACCTTGATAGGTTTTCTAGGGATTTTCTGTCTTGCGCCGCTGCTATGGCAAAGGAAAACACCTGGTACAAAAGCTTTGAGATTTCAACTCATCTCTAGTGAAACAGACAAAGCATTGCCGATCCAGTTTCTTGTGCGATCGCTAGCACTTTATTTTCCGTTGTTTCTGTCAGCAGTTCCTAGACTGTCGAACCAAATTCAACTGGAGAGAGATTCGGTATTCTACCTTGCCTTGATATGGGCACAAGCAGGATTGTCTCTCGCGGTATTACTGACATGAGGAATGTTAGGGCTTCATGTTGCAATCGTCATTGCGAATAAAGGGCATCGCCTCTTCTATTTTGATTCTGCTGCTCATCTTTTACCCCACAAAAAAGATAATTTTCCCATCTCTAAATAATTGTCTGAGCTACCTGGGCACTGCCCACAAGACTTTAAAGCTTAACTACAACACACTCATCAGGAGGTTTCCAATGAACCGGAAGATTTTAGTCACTGGCGCAACTGGCAGCAACGGTACAGAGATTGTCAAGCGACTCGCAGCGCAGAACGTGCAAGTCCGCGCAATGGTGCGTAACCGTGATCGAGCAAAGGAGATTGCACTCCCAAATGTTGAAGTGGTGGAGGGGAACTTTGATCGCCCTGAGACGCTGTTGGAGGCGCTGACTGAAGTGAACAGTGCCTTTCTCTTAACGAACTCTACAGAACACGCAGAAGCGCAACAACTTGCGTTCGTTGATGCGGCACGTCAGAGTAGTGTCAAGCATATCGTCAAGCTATCGCAATTTGCAGCCGATGCCCATTCGCCTGTGCGCTTTTTGCGTTACCATGCCGCCGTCGAAGCGGCAATCCAAGCATCAGGAATGACGTACACGTTTCTGCGTCCCAACCTCTTTATGCAGGGCTTGTTAAGCTTTAGATCGACGATCACAAGCCAAAACGCCTTTTATGCAGCGATCGATGATGCGAAGGTGAGCGTAGTAGATGTCCGCGACATTGTTGACGTTGCTGTAGCTGCCCTGACCGAAGCTGGGCATGAAGGAAAGATTTACGATCTCACGGGTTCGCAGGCATGGACTCATGCTGAGATGGCAGAACAACTCTCGGCTGCACTCAATCGTCAGATTGCATTCGTCGATATTCCATCTGAAGCAATGCGCGATCAACTGCTCAACATTGGGATGCCAGTCTGGCAAGCAGACGGACTGATTGAGGATTACGCGCACTACTGGCGCAATGAGGCAGCAGTGGTTTCGTCTGGTATCCAGGACGCAATTGGTAAAGAGCCGCGCAGTTTTAAGACATTCGCCTGCGACTACGCAACACTGTTTGGCTAGACACAGCCCAATAAGCCTGCTGCACCGAAGCGAACCTGAGTTGTCATGGAAGCTATTTTACAAGCGTTTTCGCGGCTATTAGCCGTCTTAATACTTGCAGAAATCATTGTGATGACATGGCGAGTGAATCCTGAACATTAGTAGCTAAATCAAAACAAGGAACACCATGAATCAGCCCAAGTTTTTTGTCACCCCCGGCTATGGGGAATATATGTTGAATGAATTGCATTACTCGCAAGCGGTGAAAATTGGCGATCGCATTGAGATATCTGGTCAAGGTGGCTGGGATGACAATTTACAAATTCCTGAATCGCTCGCGGACGAGATTGCTCAGGCGTTTCGGAACGTAGAGCGAACGCTGGCAACTGCCGGTGCGGGTTGGGAGCATGTTGTCCATGTCAATTCTTACCATGCTGGCGGATTGCCCCCAGAGGTTAATGATGTGATGGTCAAGCTATATCGCCATTACATGCCTAACCATGCCCCAATCTGGACACAGGTAGGAGTCGCGGCTCTTGGACTTCCAACGATGCGAATTGAAATCCGCGTGACTGCAATTGTTCCATAAGTTTCGCATTAGTGGCAGCAGAGACGGCTCCGTTAAAGTATCCACTTGAACAGAGGAGAAGTGCTGATCTCATCGGTATCCAGTTGCATCAGCCGGTTTGCCCATTTCTGTCACCTCCTGAATGTACCGCCATGCATCCGGTTGAGAGCCATCCAAATCAGTAAAACCATACACTTTGGCAAGTTGAACACTGGAAAGCGACTGACCATTCCAACGAGCCACCTCCGGATCACCAGCCAGATGAGCAACGGCACGTCCAACAAAGTGGGGTGTTTCGGAAATAATGAAGTGCGGTTCCTTGGCTGTCGCATCCTGCCAATTCGCTTCACTCACGCCGAAATGATCTAACATCATTTCTGAACGCAACCAACCGGGAGTCAGGCACACTGCTGTACAGCCATGCGGTTGAAGCTCCTGCGCTAATGCCCACGCCATCCGAATAATTGAAGTTTTTGCGAGATCATAGATCAACGCTTGCCGATAATGCTGATTGTTGTAATCCGCTGTGCCATCGGTGAGTTCAACGACTAATCCTCCAGGTTTTTGGATGAGCAATGACAGAGCAAAGTGACTGGTGATGACGTGAGTCTCGATCGCCGATCGTAACAGGCGTAATCCCCGGTCTAAATCAACTTCCCAAATGGGTTTATCAAACTCGGCGAAATGTTCTGCGCCAATATCATTCACCAGAATATCTAACCGTCCTTGTTCTTGCTCAACCCGTGAGATAAGCGATCGCACCTGTTCTGGGTCTAAATGATCCACTTGAACGGCAATGCCTTGTCCACCAGCTTGAGTCACTAACTCTGCGGTTTCCTCGATGGTTTCTGGGCGATCGTAGTCTGATCGGTGTGTGCGGGTGCTTCGTCCGGTCACATAAACGATCGCTCCGGCTGCACCCAGTTCGGTTGCAATGCCTCGCCCTGCTCCACGAGTGCCTCCCGCCACGATCGCTACTTTATTTTTTAGTGGTTGCATAATTGCTTCCTCCAACGGTTATGCTCACAGCATAAAGGTGACTTCATGACATCCCCTGTCATATTTCAGCGTTAGTGTAGAAGAAGTTGTGAGCGTTCCAGAAATTGCTATGCGTGCCGATCGCCTCCTCTCCATCCTGATGCTGTTGCAGGTTCATGCTCGGTTAACCACACGCGAACTGGCAGAACGCCTGGAAGTGTCTGAGCGTACCATTCACCGCGATATGGAAGCTCTCAGCAGTGCGGGAGTTCCGGTAGTGGCAGAACGAGGCAAGGGCGGCGGGTGGGGGTTGCTGGAGCAGTATCAAACAACCCTGACCGGGCTTAACCTGGCTGAGATTCAGGCATTATTTGTGCCCAAATCGCCTCATCTACTCGCCGATTTAGGGTGGGGTCAGGCGTTTGAAGCTGCATTGCTCAAACTTCTAGCCGCCTTACCCGTTGCCAATCGTCAGCAGGCGGAATTGGTGAGTCAGCGCATCCACGTTGACCCCACCGGATGGCAGCACTGGGATGAAGAGATGTCAGCATTTCCGGTGTTGCAAACGGCGATTTGGCAGGAACGGCAAGTCTTGTTGAGCTATGAACGCGGGAATGGTCAGCAAATTGAACGATTGGTCAATCCGCTGGGATTAGTTGCCAAAGGGAGTATCTGGTATCTGGTCGCAGCCATGGAGGACGAGGTGCGCTCTTACCGCATTTCACGAGTACAGAATGCCGTGCTGCTGGATTCTCATTGTATTCGCCCAGTTGGGTTTGATTTAGCCGACTATTGGCAGCGATCGATGGTGGAGTTCAAAGCAAGTCTCCCTTACTATGGCGTAACGGTGCGGGTCGATCCAGAAGCAATACCCTGGCTACGATATGCGGGGTACTTTGCTCGCATCGAACAGATGATCGATACCCCCGATGCTGACGGTTGGGTTCAGATCTCGCTACGGTTTGACGTTGAGAAAGCGGCTTGTGCTTATGTGTTGGGGTTTGGTGGACAGATGGAAGTGATTGAACCTCTGGAGTTACGCGATCGCATTTTACAAGCCGCAAAGGAGGCGATCGCACTGTATACGAAATGATGACCTAATGATTTACTTGATAGCGCAACAACAGGAAACCGTTGTTGTAAATTTTGCTGTCTACTAATTCCATTAGACATGCACAGTATTCCATCCTACAAATGCCTGGTTTCTGCTGGTGGTGATTCCCAATTGTTGTTTCGTCCGTCGCTGTAGTGAACAGGGATTGCTGCAAAATCTTCGTCACTCATATTATCCAGGCACGCAATATTGATGGAGTAAAATGCTCCGCCAATTTCATCCAGGTATCCGCGTCCAAATGGTCTTGTGCCGCAGTGTTTACAAAACAAGTGGTGAACGCTCTGAGAACCAAATTGATAATCCGTTAAGTCTGCTTCACCCGATAACTGGCGAAATGCGTCAGGTTTGATGACAGTTGCCCATAATCTATTTTTGGTGCAGATCGAACAGTTGCATCGACCTGTGCCTGCACTTAAGTCAAGATCGGCTTCAAAGCGAACTTTGCCACAGTGACAACTCCCTTGATAGGTTTTATTCATACATTTATCCTGTCAACGGTGTTCTTAAGTGTAGCGATCGCCCTATCTATCCAGGCTCTCCATCGACCTGTGAGATAATTGTATTGTGAGCTACATTTGTGAGGTGGGGTATGGACTTCTATCTCGATAGCCTTTTGCATTTACCTTACGCCACCGTCGATGGTTGCAAGGAAGTCGAAGGGACTGCGGTTTT
>DATNPS010000369.1:0-6312 GCA_036703095.1 Crinalium sp.
AAAGATTTCCTTGCCGGACAACCCCATGACCATTGCGGATGTGGCTCTGTGGCTGGGTAAACCCGATCCCTATGATTTGAGTGATGAAGACCTGGCAGAGGTAAAGGATGCTCTGTTAGCTCTGCGCCCCAACATCCGTAAGTTCTGGACGACGGCTGGAGAATTGGCAAACCTGTTCCAATCCGGTGAAATCGTGATGGCCCATGCGTGGCCTTTGACCTATACCCAACTCAGCAACGAAGGCTTCCCGGTGGCCTCCGTTAGCCCCAAAGGCAAGCTGACCGGATGGACAGACTCCTGGATGATTTCCAAAAACTCTCGCAACGCGGATGCAGCCTATCAGTGGATTGATTTCATCCTCAGTGGCGCAGGTCAAAAGGGCGTGATGGATGTTACGGGCTATTCAGGTGCCACAACGCTAGGTGCAGAAGCTGTGGGGCCTGAGAAAGCAAAAGAATTGTTCATGGATGATCTCTCGCTGCACTCACAAATTAATATGTGGCAGAGCGTTCCCAATTACGATAAATGGGTGCAACTGTGGAATGAAATCCGCAGTTAATTGAGAACAAATGAAATTGCGCTGAGATCTTGCATGTGAGGGTGTAGCATTTGGTTCATCAGGTTTACACCTGTTTTAGAGAGGGTTATCCAAATGCCGCACCCCTACAGCAAAACGATTGGTTTGTTCAATCAATAGCCTCCGATGTCCGACTTCTTGAAGAAGTCGGACATCTAATCAAGAAAGACGGTAAATCCTTCTTCAGACAGTAAATGCTCAGCTTCGATCGCCTGATCGCGAGCGATCGCTGCTTCATCTGGATTCGTTTCACGCAACTGTTGGAATCGTCGCCATTGGGCTTTGCGCTGTTGCAATAAGGCTGTTATTTGATTGTTGGACATACCGATGTCCTCCTTTAAACACATCAATGCTAATAGCATATGATTTGACTGTACTTCCAACGTCCACCATATGATTCATCCAGTTGATTCACCCGATCGAGTGATGGTGGAATAAATTTTCTACTCATTCAGACTGTCCTCAGATACTTCTCATCAACGTCTCACCTTACAACTTACAGTTGGTGCTACTGTGCTTTTTTCTGTCTCGACAACATCATTAAAACGTCGTACCCAATCACAAATCGGATTGTATGGAATGCTGTTTCCACCGCTAATCTGGATGACGTTACTCTACTTTGTGCCGATCGCCCTTCTGATCTCATACAGCGTGTGGCGATTGGACGCATTTGATATTGTCAAAGAATTTAGCTTCGTTAATTTCAAAACGATTTTTAGCAATCCATCCTATCGCACGGTGATTGCGCGGACGGTTGGTACGGCGTTGGGAGTTACGGTAATTGATGTAGCGATCGCCCTACCCGTCGGCTTCTGCATTGCCAAATATGGTGGACGCTATCGCACGCTGCTAACGCTGCTGGTGATCCTGCCGCTGTGGTCGAGCTATCTGGTGCGCGTGTTTGCCTGGAAAATTATCCTGGGATACAACGGCATTCTCAACACGGCACTGCTGTATCTGGGCATTTTGAAACAGCCCAGCCAAATTTTTCTGTACAACCAGTTTTCCACCATGCTGACCTTCGTCCATGTCTGGTTGCCGTTCATGATTTTGCCGATTATCACCGCCTTTGAGCGGCTTCCCAATGACCTGCTGGAAGCCTCGGCAGACCTGAATGCAACACCCTGGACAACGTTTCGACGAGTTATCTTTCCCCTCGTGACACCGGGAATTCTGGCAGGTTCAATTAATGTGTTTTCGCTGACGATGGGTGATTTCATCACGCCCAGTCTGGTGGGCAGTCCCAACGGGATTATGTTGGGTAACGTGATCTCATCGCAATTTGGAGTGTCTTACAACTGGCCGCTCGGTGCGGCGTTTGCGCTGGTGGTGATGCTGGTTGTGTTTTCGGGGTTGGCGATTGCCCTCAAGAAGGGAGCACTGGACAGTTTGTAGAAGGAGGCACAAGGCAGGAGTCAGGAGTCAGGAGTCGGAAGCAATACAATCTTCTGCGCTCTGCCCGTGGTCTAACCCTTCTTGAACAGTCCAGATATCGCATCATCTCCTAACACACTGCACTAGGGCTAGAAATTTGCTAAAACTATCTGCATAGCTTCATAAATCAGGATTACTATGCGCTTTTGAGGCTTTTTATAATGCTAAATGTAACTGTTGATGAAATCCAACGCGATCCACTGAAGTATTTGCGTCAAGTGGAAGAGGGTGAAACCCTTGTAATTCTTCGTTCTGATCAACCGATCGCTGAACTGAGACCTGTCGTTAATCCTAAGAAGCTACGGCCATTTGGTTTATGTGCAGGTGAATTTACTGTTCCAGATGATTTTGATGATCCTTTACCAGAAGATATGCTCAGCGCATTTGAGGGTAAATGAGAATCTTGGTAGATACGCATATCTTTTTATGGTTCATCAGTGGTGATATGCGTTTAGCGATCGATGTTCGGGATGCAATTCGCGATCCAAACAACGAAATTTATCTAAGTTCAATTTCAATTTGGGAATCCATTGTTAAGTATCAGTTGGGTAAGTTACCTCTTCCAGAATCTCCCGAAACGTATTTGCCCAGACAGCGTGATCTTCATCAAATTTCCAGTCTTACTCTTGATGAGAGTAGTGTGGTTCAGTTGGCTAAACTGCCCCCATTGCATCGTGATCCGTTTGACAGGATGCTCATCTGTCAAGCATTACAAAACAGCCTGACCATTGCAACAGCAGATGCAGTAGTTCGTGCCTATCCGGTCAGCATCCTGTAGAAGTACAACCCAACACGCGTTAGCGTTAGGAGTACAGAGACGGTGGCGTTAAAAAGTAGAGTGGACATTGCCTACTCTATCCAAATGCCGACTGAGCAGCAAGTTGCCAAGCTCATCATTGCTGTTGTTACAACCATACGTTTTATCATAGCGATAGCCAGTCCCGTCGTAGCAAAAGCTAGTCCTGTCGTAACCACAACACATTCTGTCGTCATGACCGTGAGTTCTGTCGTAACCACAACAAGTCTTGTCGTAACGACAACAAGTTCTATCGTAGTGACGGGAGGTTCTGTTGTTATGACGGCCAATCCCATCGTAACGACCATACGTTCTGTCGTTACAGCAATCTTTAAGGGAGGCGATCGCCCCCGTAACGCTATCGTCTTAGCTGTTGAGCGATCGTTGAAACACAGTATCGGCTAACCGCCACGAATAGGAAACTCAATCACCCGGATTATGAATAGATTCACGGTGTAAATCGGTCAACTGGCAGGACAAATCCAGGTAAAACATCTTCCCCAGAAAGTTCTACAGGCAGGGTTCTCAACACTTTTTCCTGTCCCTGACGATAAATTTCTACCTGTTGGTCTTGAGGATTAAACAGCCAACCCAGTCGCACGCCACTATCCATATACTCCTGCATTTTCTCTTGAAGCGTTTGCAGGTCGTCGGTGCGCGATCGCAATTCAATCACAAAATCGGGGGCGATCGGTGGAAAGGTTTTGCGCTGTTCTGGCGTCAAGGCTTGCCAGCGAGACAGTTCTACCCAGGCCGCATCCGGCGAGCGCACTGCTTCGCAGATACCACAAGGGTCGCTTCCATCTGGCAACTTGAAAACAGTTGATGAGCTAAAGACTTTACCCAGATTAGTTTGCTTATTCCAGACATACAGCTCACCGCCCAAATCCATTTCCCAGGTTCCACTCTCCCCACCGACAGGCGGCATAATAATCAACGCTCCTTTAGCATTGCGTTCCATCTTGAGTTCTGGATTGCTAATGCAGAGTTGATAAAACTGCTCATCCGTCAGATGAACATGGGTCAAATCCATTTTTAGAGGAAATGTCAAGGCTGTCATTGCGTTGACCTTGAGGAGAATCGAGGGTGGGGCGATCGCTACGTTATCCCAAACTAATTGGACAAAGCGGCAGATCCGGTAGGGACGCATGGCGATGCGTCCTTAAAGAGGGCTAGCCCAATTATCACATAGCCTTTAATATCGCTTGTCAAACGTACCCCGTAACACCGCCGTCTCGGCGGTTGAGCTACCGTCGAGACGACGGTGTTACAAAGCCATCACCTGAGGCTCTGCAAAAGTGGACTGCGTTCAGGCAACAGCGGGTTTAACCACCAAGCGTTCCCCTCTGAGCAAAGTGATCGAGCAACTCACGGTGCAAGAAGCGATATCGCCCACCGACCCGTTGAAGCAACCGCCGCTCAACGCCGTAGCCGAGAAAACGAGCCAGGTTCCAGGGAGCGAGGCCACTCTGCCAGAGGACAAATCGTAGGCAAAGGTGTTGAATACAGGCAAGCCCACCGCCTAGTAAGAAGCTAAACTGCAACGCACCAAAGATACCAGGAATTAAAAATTTTGGGAGAGCTATCCACAAGGAGGCAAGGATCATCCAACCGTTGTCTCCCCTAGTAAGACCCTGTGCAACCATGCTAGGAAGTTCTATGCTTCCAAAGATAAAAACGATGCCAAGAGGATAACTCAGGGCAGTGATCCACCACATACCTTTAAATGAGTTCCAGATGCCCTGATTAGGGCGCGATCTCAGTTGCAAATCTTGCTTTAGCCCAACAATCAGGCCAACAATCAGTCCAACAACCCCCAAAATCAGCACACTAGTCAGCACACTATACAACACACGATTCATCCCACCGGTCAGCCCAAAAATCAGTCCGACTATCGGCATAACAATCAGCCCAATAATCAGCATCCTTCTCAAACTCGTTAAGATTTCTCGTAGCATGTCGTGCGACATCGAAATTTTGAGTGCCTCAACAGGTTGAATATCATCCAGCCCATTAGCTAGCCCAAAAAATAGCCCAAAAATCAGTCCATTAACCAGCCCATTAATCAGTCCATTAATCGGCCCAAAAATCAGCCCAACAATCAACCCAACAATTAACCCAACAATCAGCCGATAGCGTCTTCGTGTTTGTGCTGCTTCCAGCCATCTCGGCTGAATTCGCTCAATCAGTAGTTCCACTGTGTTCGCTTGCTGCAACTGCCGCGCTAACCAGCGCAACGTTCGCAGGGTTTGCTGATAGCTCGGTTCCTGTGCCAGCGCATCATACGCCCATCGCCGACCATGATTGCCCCGTGAGGCTCGGTCTGCCAACCGCGTCTCATAGTGCAACCGTTGCTCAACATACGCCTCATACAGTTCTGCCCGACTGGCAAACGGTTGTCCATCATAGGTTATAGCCGCCATACTCAACAGCAGCGGCACCCGCAAAATGCCAGGATTGCCTGCTTCATCGGGTTCCAGCATGAGCCACATCTCTGCCGAGGTTTGAATTGCGTGCCACAGCGACTCCAATCCCAAATCCCGTAGATAGCCTTCAATCTGCTCATCGGTCAATGGCTCTAAACACACCTGCCCCAGCAAACTGTCTAGCGCTGCTCCACCCTCCCGATACTCCTGCTCTCGACAGCACACCACCACTCTTGGATAGCGCTGAGCAAAGGTATTAATCGCCACAATGCAACGCTGCTGTTGCTCCATGCCCAGTTCATCCAGGCCATCCAGTAGAGGCAACAGTAGCTCATCCTCTAGCCATTGGGCACTCTCTTTCGGTTGGAGGTTATACAAATCCTTCAATTGAGCAATCAGCCAATCTCGCAGCGACGGCTGACTCGGTGTCCAGGCCGAAAGTTCAAAGATCACTGGAATCGTAGTGCCCGGTGTCGTGAATGCTTCAGTCAGCAGTTCCTTCGCCAGGGTTAACAGAGTCGTTGTTTTTCCCGCTCCCGGAGCGCCCAGAATCAGCAGCTTACCCTGAACATCAGCCCGACAAAACACTTCCAAGATGGCTTGCTTCAGGTCTGCCACCTGCTCCTGGGGCGTCACTAGCTTACGCCGCAGCCGCAGCGATGCCCGACTCACTCCCTTTCCCTCATCCCGCAACCGCAGGGGAATTAACACCTCATCATCATTCAGCGTAAACTCTAGCCGCTGCTCAACATCCTCTTGCACTCGTTTAAGAATGCGATATTGGCGATCGCTCCACTGGCGCTGCTTCTGCCCCACCAGATCCACGTAAATCTTCGTGATCGAGTTGCCATCTCCCTGAATCAGATCGCCACCCGCATTTCCCAGCCGCACATCGCTGTTGTGGCTACCAATTTAAGCCGGGACAGCAGGTAGTACAGAGGGTTTCGGCTTTTGAGCAGTTTTTCTGCGACGGGCTTGCGGCAGGTCAGGCATGTGTTGGACGAGCCACTCAAATAGGTCCGGTACGGGCTTACCAAACAACCGTTCAGCCGCCGTCGTGCTATCAGAACGCTTGAGAT